>JAAZLA010000151.1 GCA_012799545.1 Treponema sp. | reverse complement strand
CCCTTAGCCAGTAAGCCCTTTTGAGCAGGACTTCCACGCATAACATAATGCACTTCGATGCCCAAGGCTTCTTGCTGAGGAAGCTCTCTTTTTGTTTTTGCATAAAATCCTGTGTACGAATGTTTCACTTCGCCGTGAAAAAGTAAAACTAAAATCTTTTCGAGCTGTTCAACTGGTATCGCAAAATTTAAGCCTTCGTACTCAAGCACGCCAGCAAAGACAATCGCTTGCACAAGTCCATTTTGATCAACAATCGGCCCGCCAGAATTCCCCGGATTAATTGCTGCATCTATTTGCATAGCGGAAGCTATTGTAGAAAGCGATCGGCTCTTGCTAGAAACTATGCCGCTTGTAATGGTGTTCTCAAGACCGAGAGGACTTCCCATAGCAAAAATTCTATCGCCGACTTCAAGGTTCTCAGATGAACCGAGGGAAAAAGAAAAAGGAACAGGCACCTCTGTTTTCAAAAGCGCTAAATCGAGCGCCTTATCGTAACCAATAACCTTTGCAGGATAGCGAGTTTCAACATCGTCATAGAGCTTTACATAAACCCGAGAATATCCCTTGTATGTCGTATCAACCTCGCTTTCTATAACATGATAGTTGGTAATTATATGTCCCATTGAATCAATAAAAAAACCAGAGCCTATAACTCTATCTGGCAGCCCGAGACCTCTTTGCACGGAAACTCCACGGTCAACCCAAACGGTAACCAAGCCTTGCAAATACTGTGAAACCTTCGATGGAGGAAGAGAGGGAAACGGTTCGCTATAGCCATTGTCAGAATTCTTGGAATCTTTCAAAGCGTGATTATTCTCGTCTAAGCCTAGGGCTGGAAAATATGTTTTTAGAAAATCATTTTCCAAGCGCTCCAGTTCATTTGTGTACAGATCAATTTCAGTAATAGAAAGATTTTGCAAGGATAGGACAAAGGTCTTTGCAAGTGGAATATTTTTTTCATCAAGTGCTGTCTGCGTTTCTCTCAAAACAAAACTTTTAGCCTCATCAAAAACAGCTTCGCAGGCATCTTTGTGCTCATTTGGAAACCCCTCTAGAGTCTCAAGCAATAAGGCTGAACGCCAAAGCGATTCAAGCGGCTTCTCTTCTATTTGCAAACGAATCTCGTCTATTTCTCCATTGCGTGCGTCGAGTTCTGTGTAGGCAAGCGGAATAAAATGATGCTCGGAATGTGTTTGACAAGCAAGAATAAAAAAAGAGAGTATAAGAAAAAAAGGATGAAAAAGCTTAGTAGATAGTTTCGTCTTCAATGAGTTCTCCAAAATAAAAAGTATCTATTTTAATAGCAAGCATTCTAAAGCCGCGCATATCATGATCATCGATGAGAATACGCATGCCCTGTATATCTGTTTTTGCAAGCTCAGTATAGGCCTTGAGCGCATGGCGAGTATAGGATGATTCCCCAAGCCAATAAAAAGGTAGGTCTTTTTCTTTTAGGATTTTTTTTGTGCGATCTGCATAACGAGCAATTGTCGGTATCCCATTTTCAAGAACAATTTCCACTTCTTCATTGTTAAGTGGATTTATAAAAAAGACCTTCTCTTCTAAGAAATCACCTGCTTGCATATTTTTTTCATAAACCAGGTCCCAGGAGCCATTTTCGTTTTCATCCCAGGCTGTTATCTGCCTACCATCGGGGAAGTAGCTTTCTCGAAAATCTGGAATGCCATTTTCATTTGTGTCGATACGCACCTCTGAAAGATAATAGCCTTCTGGCATTTCAAAACTTCCAAACAGTTCCGTGTAGAGATTTGCTTCTTTATTTTTCTCTGATTTAAGCTCGGGGTCAAAGGCATAAAATTCAGTTGTTTCATAGCTACCGTTCCCGTCTCTGTCAACATTTCGAAACTGCAGTAAGCCGTTTTCAAAAAAGCCGTAGGCATAGGGTTTATCTTTAAGCGTATATAAGGCTGTTTTTATACGATTGTTTTGCAAACTAAAGCGGATTTTCTTATGCTCGTTTTCTTTCGGATAGATAACTATTTCGTTTGCAAAGGCTTGCATCGTTCTTAAATCAAATGCTTGACTATCTCTATTTAATACCGGCAAATAAAAAACCTTGTTCTCAAAAATCGGTATCAGTTCTAGCTCGTAGGCTTCCCAAGTAACAGAGGCATCGACAAAGCGCATTTCCATCCGTTCTTCTTCCAAAGCAAAACTAGAAAAAGAATCAACAAAGGGATAGCGACCAAAATACACTTCATAGGATTTTTCATAGTCTATACATTTTTCAGCAAGTCCATAATCACATTCTATTATCCAGTTCAATGCATCATCAGCATTTTTGTCATAGACAATCGTAGAAGGTCTTCCGTACTTATAGTAGACGAAAAAATCATCTGCCCCATCCCTATTGCTATCAAAGTCTAAACGCCCTGAAAAATCCTCGAGATTTTCTGCAAAAAAAGCAAAAGATTGTGGCGCCTGAAGTACCGAGAGCAACTCAAAAAACACCGGAGCTGCTATGCCCCTATCTGCAATCTGAAACAAAGCTTGTATTGCCTGCTCCTCGGTATATAAACCATGCTCTAAGAAAGCAAGAATATAGAGAGGGTCTTTTTTTTCCGTCAGCCGATATTCTTTGAGATAACGTACGGCGCTATCCTCATCCACAAAAAATGATGCGTAGACCAAGATATCGGGCTCCCTTGTTTTCCATTTTTCTAGCATGGCTAGAAGCGATGTACTAAGCGCTTGAAATGCTTCTTCGTTACTTTGCATCAATCGTTCATTTTGAAAAAACAAAAGCGGAAATCGAGCATCGTTTGGAAATAGACGCCGTGCATTGGAAATAATTTCACGCGCCTTTTCTCGGTCCTGTAAGCGATATGAAGCAAGGCAACGAAGGTATTCGGCATCACTTTGAATTAAAGCAGGTTTTTCATCGAGGATTTTTAGAGCAGCGTGCATATCTCCTGTTGCAAGCGCATATTTTGCATACAAAATACGTGCCGCTTCTGGGGTATAATATAACCAAGATTTTTTTTCCAAGGCTTTTTCAACTGAGTCAATAATTTTAAAAATTTCTTTATTTTGATATTCTAGCAACAAGGCATGAAGATACCAGAGGTCAGAAATGCTCTCATCATAAAATAAACCAACTTCAACAAAGTCAAATGCATCTATATAATTCCCTGCGACAAGTTGGTCACGAGCAAGTTCAACACAACGCGTCGCTGTTTGAAAATTTGCCTGCTGTAAATAATCCGATTCTTGCGCTCCAAGAAAAAGAAAAGAGAATAGACTTAGTAAAAAAAGAGCCGCTCTATTTTTTTTCACAAACCACCTCATACTTTTTATTTTTATCGATACAGTATGTACCGAAATATTTATTTATAATCCCTCTTGTTTTCAATACGCAATTGTAGATATTTTTTATCTGCTTCAGCTTCTTGATGAAAAAAATCAAGCTTTGCATTTTCTCCATCATAAGACAAAGCAAAGGGGAGCTTTTTTTTATATGCTATGACTTGCCCCTTCACATAGTCTGTTTTTTCATCAGCCCTATCTATAGAAATTGTAGCATAATTTGTTATAAATTTACATTCTTTTTCTACGATAGCATAAAAATTCTTTTTTCCCTTCCTTGCACGTTCTTTGTTGTCTTTTTTTTGCACAATAATATTTTGATTATCAAAAAAAACGACGATTTCATCCGTTTCGATAGCTTGTTTTGCCAAAATCTGCTCTATCACTGCATAGGAAATACGCGAATGAACAGAAAGCTGTGAAAAACTTTTATACAGGAGTCGTGTTTGGATTGCTTTATGCAAGGAAAAAAAAGCTTCTTTTTCGTAGACAGCGGTTTTGGCGTCCCTCATAGAAAAAGCATAAGAGTCCAAAAGCTCTGTAAAAAAATCTTCATCTATCGCCTGTTTTTTTGCCCCCTGTAAGAGAGCTTTTTGCCAACCCCAAAAGTACGTATTCAAAAAAACAACTAAGCGATTTCGAATTTTATTTCGCAAAAAAATCGTTTCTGCATTTGTTTTATCGATGCAATACTCGATATTGTTTTTTTCTAGATAGTCTTCTATTTCATCGCGGCTACAATCAAGAAGGGGTTTTACATAGTTTCCACGCATTATTTCCATACCGCTTCTTGCAAGTGAGCCTTGAAGAAAGCGCTCTAGAATTGTTTCGAGCTTGTCGTTTTTGTTATGTGCGGTAAGTATGTATGAAGCGCCCTGCTCCTTTGCAGAGTCTTCCAAAAAAGCATAGCGATAAAAACGAGCTGCCTCTTCAAGCCCTTTTTTTCTTTTTCCGGCAAGCGTTTTTATAAAACCTGGTTCGGCTGTCTTTACAAGGCAAAGAATTCCAAGCTCTTTACAAAACTCTTTTACGAAGTCAAGGTCTTTTTGACTTTCTTTTTCCGATCGCAGATTATGATTGAGACTTGCAACGATGATTTTTTGATTTCGCAGTTTTGCATATCGTGCACAGAGGGAAAGCATGCAGATAGAATCAGCGCCTCCTGAAACTGCTAACAAGAGGATCGCATCTAAAGGTAAGGAAGCTAGAGACTGGATGAGTTTTTCTTCGATAGATGTTTTTTTTATTTTTGACATTACATATGATTGTAACATAAAAAAAGACTGATGATTAGACCATCAGCCTTTTGTGCTCACTATAAAAAATTTTTATACAAGAGCTGCGACAGAAGCAACAAGGTCTTCAGTATCGCTTACTACAGTAACGCCTTTACCAAGATTTAAGTCTTTTACATAGAGTGAATCACCCAGTTTCAACTTTGAAACGTCAGCAACAATTCGCACTGGTAAATCCTTTGGTAAGCAGCTAACTACGATAGATTTCACACCTTTTTCTAATCGTCCACCTTCGCGAACACCGACAGGGTTTCCTGCAACTTGCATTTTTATAGAGCGTTTTAAAACAGCTGACTCATCAATAATGTGAAAATCAACATGAAGGTTTTTATCGCTTATAATATCGTAGTCAGTAGCTTGAATAAAAGCCTTACTTACTGTCCCGTCAATATCTAAATCGATAAGCGTAGTTGGTGTAGCCTGCTTCCAAACTTTTGTAAATTCGTCTTCTTTAACTGTTAAAGCGGTTGCCTCACCCTTAGAGTTATATACAACAGCGGGTAGTTTTCCTTCTTTACGTATTTTAATTGCAGCTTTTTTACCAAGTTCTGAGCGTTTGTTTGCTTTTAAGCCTAATTGTTCCATCTTTCTAGAACTCCTTATACTAGTACATTATAGCTTCATAGCTGAGCTAAATATATTTTTTGGGACGAAAGGATTCGAACCTTTGAATACCGGTACCAAAAACCGGGGGCTTACCACTTGCCGACGTCCCAATAAATGTGATTAATAAACAGTATATTAAAACTTTTAGACTTATGCAATAGGTATTTTTACAAAAGTTCGATAATTTGTAATATATTTAGACTTTAGCCTAGTCATCTGAAGGAGATGAGTCTTCTACATTTCCCGCTTGATACTCTGCAAGAATTTTTTCTTGCATTTCTGTTCTAAATTCTGGGCTAATAGGGTGTGCAACATCTTTGTAATCGCCCCCACTCGTTTTTCGGCTAGGCATAGCTATAAAAAGCCCCGTTTTGCCTTCAATTATTTTGACGTTGTGTACAACAAAGCAATCGTCAAATGTTACGGTTACATAAGCTTTTAACTTTCCTTCTGCTGCAACCTTTCTGATACGAATCTCGGTGATTTGCATATTCGTCCTCCATTATAATAAGTACAAAATATTGATTAGGTACTCACAATCAGCAACAATCAACAGTGGAGGAAGTAAGGATATAAGACCTCTTCCATTTTTTACTTAGGTTTTTGTACGCATCGCGAGCAAAATCTTCACTCAAAAAAACACCAAAAACCGAAGAGCCAGCACCAGACATTTGAACATACAAGGATTTTTGTTCTTGTAGATCAGCAAATGCCTGTTTTACTAGACTCTGTTGACTCATAATTATATTAGAAAATGAGTTTATGAAGGTCCATGACTCAGGGCTTTCATAATACATTTTTTCTAAAGACTCCACTCCCGGTCCCTTTTCAGCGAGACCTCGTTCAATTTCCATGTCGACCTGTGCATAGGCTTCTTTTGTAGAGCTATGAACCTCGGGAAAAATAAGCACAAAAATCAAGTCATCTCTTGGTTTTATGGCTCTTATTTTTTCTCCCCGACCACTTACAATGGCTGCCCCACCTTTTAAGAAAAAAGGCACGTCGCTGCCAACCTGCGCAGCTATATCCAAAAGGGCATCTTCTCTAAGCCCTGTCTCAAAAAGCTTATCCATGCTTCGAATAAGCGCAGCTGCATTTGAAGAACCACCGCCAAGACCCGCTCCTGCAGGTATTATTTTTTGCACAGAAACAGAAAGACCTTTTTCTACACCTGTATATGCACTAAAAGCCTCGTAGGCTTGTGTAAGCGTGTTTTTTGAGTCTAGGGTCATACCCTCGACATATACCTCACATCCAGCTTTTTCAAGCTCCCGTAGCCTAACAGTATCATACAAAGAAACAGTTTGAAAAATGCTTTCAATCGAGTGAAAATTGTCTGCTCGTTTTTCTTTTACCTGCAAGTGGATATTTAACTTTGCAGGACAAAAGACAGTTAATTCACCTAGCATCATATATAATTATAGCAAATAATAATGCTTTGTCAAACATTTTAAAAGGCTTTTTAAAAAAACTCCTCTTTCTCAAAAAACGAAAAGAATAGAAAACTTTGGAAAACAAAGCGTTTTTATGTGTTTTTATACATATTTGTTTGCTTATAAAAAAAATATAAAATATTTTACAAAAAAAGATAAAAAAACACTCTTTTTTCGTTATCAAGTAGTTGACATTTGATTAGCTGTATTTTATGTTTTAAATATGAAAGACAAAGCAAGGAAGTATTTGTATGTTAACTGAAATGGAATTATTGGAGGATTCATCAATGATGGAATATGGATTTGATTATGCATACAATGATGACTACGACGATGATTTTGATGAGGATGCCTCGTTGGATGATTTTGAAGACGATGAGTTTTTAGATGAAGACTTTGAGGACGATATCGAGGACTATGATGACGAAGAAGAAGACTTCGATTATGAAGACGATGACGACTTCGGCTATGATGTTTTTGACGAATAGACTATTGAACTAAACGTTGAACCATAGAAGATGAAAAAACTCTTGTAAAATTTTTACAAGAGTTTTTTATTTTTAATTGCTTTTTATCCCCAAAAAAAAGACCAAACTAAAAAATAGTTTCCCCAAGATGCCAAAGCTTTTCGAGATTGTAAAACTCACGTGCATCTTCAGACATGAGATGGATAACAATAGTTCCCAGGTCAACAAGGGTCCAGTCGTAGCCATCGGGAATCTTTCTCTTTGGTACCATTATTTCTAAATCATTTTCTTTGATATAGTCTTTTATCTGCTTAAATAAGCCCTTTGAATGTGTTGCACTATTTGTTGTAACAATGACAAAATAATCTGTCCAGCTATTCAGTTGTGAAACATCCATTGCAAGCACAGCTTCTCCCTTAAATTCTTGCATGAGTTTTGCAATTTCTATCGCTTTTTCCTTTGTAGTTTTCATATGTCCCCCATATTTATTTTTATAATGCTAATAGCTAGCGTCTTACATAGCGCCCATCGAAGTCTGTTCCCAAAACGATGGTATAGTCTACGAGAGAAGCTTCAGCTAAATCCGAACTCTCCAAGTCTATTTCCTCGGTTATCACATTTGTGCAGCGAATAAAAGAGCCTATTTCCTCTGCCATTTCTGGATAACCAATATGGTCAATAATATATGTTTTTTCTATAGGTTTATTGGCTGCGTTTGTAACACTCAAAACCTCATAACCAACACTTTGTAGCAAGCTTGATGTATTTTTCGCCAAGCCAGCAGTATTTGTTCCGTTTTGTATTTCCAAAACATAGACTCGACTTTGTACGATATTTGAGCTTGAAACAAGCGCATTGATTGTCTGTTTGCAGACATCCTTTATAAGTTGCCCATCGTAAAAAGGCAAAAGCAATCGCTTACCATCTACTGTTTTAATCGAACCTGTTACCGTTTGCCCATTCAATCGCTCACTGTCAATTTCAGATAAATAAAGCAAAATCTTTTTTAAGTCCTTTGAGCTAAGGTTTGTAGAAAATTCTTTTTCCAAGACTGCATAATTTTTTTTATTTTTCAATATGTCTTTATTTTCATTTAGAGCAGCTAAAAAAGCAATAAAAATATCCTGCCTTTTTTCTTGCAAGCCTGAACTTTTATCTTCTTCCGGATTATATCGTAAAAAGGCTTGTATTTTATCGCCGTCGAGTTTTACCGAGCCTGAGGGTAAAAGATAGCGAGTATCTCCGTCTTGGCTGTCGATGGGCCTTGGAATAAAAACGCGAAGCCCATTAAAATAATCGGTAAGTCGCGCAAACTGTTCTATATCGACTAGAATGGTAAAGGGTATTTTTAAGCCAGTAAGCGTTTGTACTTCTTTTGCGTAGGCTGCTAAACCCTTTTCGGCATAAATCGCATCGATGCGATCAACACGTCCAATCGATGAAAAGATAGCCCCTGTGTTTCCAGGTATATCAAACAAAGCGGCTCGTTTATTGTCAGGATAATACAAGACAATCTGAGTGCTCAGTATTTCATCAGCATCTGTGATAATAAACAAGGTATTTACAAGGGGATCATTTTTTAATGACTCGCTGATAAAATCTGTTTGCAAGGCAATAATTAAAAAAACGGAAGTTACAAAGATAACGAGAAAAATAAGTATGAGAAAAAGCAAGCCACTGCGGTGTTTAATTGTAAGCATAAACCATCCTTATCATTATATGTATTTTAGTTCTAATCATCATAATCGGCAACTCTATTGCTCAACAATTCTTCGTAGAATCGCAAAGTAGAAAGCGCCACTTCCTTCTTTTTTCGCTCCAAATAGGCTATGGCGTCTTGGATAACTTTCAAAGCTAAATCATCTAGCTCCAAAACCTGTATCTCCTCAAGAAGCGATTTTGCCTCATAAGAGCGACCTGGCTCAATTTTATCGGCAATATAGACAATTTTTGCCAGCACAGAAAGCTTTTCTTCTCCAAAGGTATGAAAACGAACCGCTTCAAGGATCGCATCTTTATAATCCAAAAGAACTGCGGCAGATTTTCTAAAAAACTCTTTTGAAAAAAACTCCTCTTCTAGCAAAACCGCTCCTGCCCTTCCGTGCAAAAGCGATGGCTTCTTTTTTTCAATATGCGAAATAGCAAGCCCGTCTTTTTTTGCCAAAGTTTTTATCTTTTCATCAGAAAATTGTTTGCAAAGGTCATGGACTAAACCAGCAAAATATCCCGCTTCTGGATTTTCACCATACTGTATACAAAGGATTTTTGCGGTATCGGCAACGCGCAAGCTATGCTCATAGCGTTTATCGTCCATATTTTTCTGCATATAGAGCTGTATTTCTTCTAGAACTTCGGTTTTAAGCATAGAGCCCCTTTTTTTCGATGTATTTTACACTCGCCTTAGGTAAAAAACTCTGCCAGTCTTCTCCCTTTTGTATTTTTTCTCTAATATCGGTACTCGAAATATCCATAAAAGTATTTTCCAAAAAGCTGTAGGGAAAAGGAAAGCCTTCGATAGCTTTTTGAACCTCCGCATCTTTTTCCATTATTTTCGAGCCATGTCGCTTTGCAAGAATAAAATGTACCATCTCTGCAAGCTTTTCATACTTATGCCATTTATGAAAATCGGGAAGTAAATCTGCACCAAGTATTAAGCCAATTTTTTGAAAGATGCCTTCTTCCTTTTGAAGCTTTTTTTTATATTTTTGGTTTAAATATAAAATTGTATCGTAGGTATAAGAAAGTCCTTTGCGTTTTATTTCAATATCTTCTATTTGAAAATGCTTATTGTATTGGAGGGCTTTTTTGAGCACCCGTATACGCTCACTATTGCTCACTTCCATCGGTTTTTCCTTAAAGGGTGAGATATAGGCTGGCACAAAAAGAATTTTTTCATAGCCAAGAAGGCTTTGTGTTTGTTCAGCTATATGCAAATGCCCGAGATGTACGGGATTAAAGCTACCACCGAGGATTGCAATTTTCATTTAGAAGCCCTCGCCCTCATTCATTCTCGCTTCCTGGAAACTGATGCGTTTCATCTGAACAAGAAGCGCGTGAATCTAAGAAACTGGATTTTTTTTGTGACTGTGTATAATTTACGTATGTATAGCCCATAGAAGTCTCTGTTTGCAAGGCAGCATTTTCTTCCATTCTTTCAACCATTGCTTCCATTTCTTCTTGCACCCTCCCCATTCCTTCTTTCTTTTTTATAGAAATAGGCAGAATAATATCTAAGGGATGTTCTTTTTTTAAGATCTGCGCAAGTTCTGCTGCTCTTTCCGCAGCCCCAGGAAGGTCTATTTTATTTAATAATACAATACGTCGCTTTTGCACCAAATCTTTTGAATAGGTTTTAAGTTCATACAAAAGTGTGTCATAGGCTGTCAAATACTGCTCGTCAGAACAGTCGATTAAAAAAGCTAAACCTGCGGTACGAGAAATATGCTTTAAAAAAGTAAAGCCCAGTCCTACGCCACTCGATGCACCCTCGATGATCCCTGGAATATCTGCGATGATAATGTCTTTTTCATCTGAAACACGCAAAACCCCAAGATTTGGAATCTTTGTCGTAAAGGGATAGGGAGCGATTTTTGGTCGGGCATTTGTAAAATATTCGAGAAGGGAAGATTTCCCTGCATTTGGAAAGCCAACAAGCCCAATATCTGCCATAATGCTAAGCTCGATCTTGAGTTTTCGCGTTTCCCCCAAGCTCCCTTCGTAGGCGGTTCGCGGCGCCTGGTTTGTTGAAGACTTAAAATGCACATTGCCCCAACCACCCTTACCACCCGTTAAAAAGGTAAAAACTTCAGCTTCGGTTTCTGTAGTAAACTCGTGGATAATTTCACCAGTTTCTGCATCTTTTATAATACTTCCCGGCGGTAGGGGAATGAGTACATCTTCGCCATCTCTGCCGTATTTTTGAGAACCTTGACCATCGGCGCCATTTTTTGCCTTAAATACCCGTTTATAGCGTAAATGCGCCAGAGTGCGTAGGTTTCGTTTAATACAAAACAAAACATCCCCACCCTTGCCGCCATCGCCCCCAGCAGGACCACCTCGAGGAACAAACTTTTCACGTCGAAAGGCAATACAACCGTTACCCCCATTGCCGGCGCGAACTTCGATGAGCGCCTCATCTGCAAACTTTACCACACAAACCTCATTTTTTTAGTCGATACACAAAATAATAAAAAAAATACCCTTATGGAATGACTTTGAGCCTCCAAAGGGTATCTGCGTAGAAGATAAAAAAAGAGTTTCGGTTAAGCTTCTAAAGGACTTACCGATGCTAATTTTCTACCCTTTCTTTCATGATATACAACTGTGCCTGTTTCTGTTGCATAGAGCGTATCATCTTTACCCTTTCCAACATTTACGCCAGGATGAATTTTAGTGCCGCGTTGACGAACTAAAATAGAACCTGCAGGAACAATTTGTCCACCATATACTTTTACACCCAAATACTTTGGATTGGAATCTCGACCGTTTTTTGAGCCACTTCCACCTTTTTTTCGTGCCATTATATGCCTCCGTCTTTTTTACTCAATAAAAAATGCAATGCTTAGATGCTTTGGATAGTCTTTTTCTATACTTTGCAAACCTTTTTCTAAAAAAGCATAGGCAAACTGTAAAAAATCCAAAGATGCTTCATCTTCAGCATTTATTATTTTAAAAAACAACTCACCGCGTTTTTGCAGTGAAACCTCAACTTCTAAATCTTTTTTTTCTTGCAAAAGTAAAAGCGTTGTGCGCAAAAGCGTTGATACCGCTGCACAGACAATGTCGCTTCCCTTTCTAGCAAAAAAAGCATGACCTGAAGACGAACAATACCGCAGGCTCCCTCTTTTTGTCTTTGCGAGCCGCACCTGTATCATGCTTATGCAACAACAATGTCAGAAACACGGATTTTTGTATACTGTTGTCTATGTCCCTGTGTTTTATAATAATCTTTTTTGCTTTTGTGCTTATACACAATCACTTTTTTGTCTTTAAAACTGTCTTCTACAACAGCTTTTACAAGTGCACCCTTAACATAAGGAGTGCCAACACTTACATTTTTCTCATCGCTTACGAGAAGAACAGTATCAATCTCGATGTTTTGTCCTTTTTCAATGTCAAGTTTATCTACGGTAATAAGGGCATCTTTTTCTGCCTTGTATTGCTTTCCCTTATATTCGATCAGTGCGTACATTTCATACCTCTATATAATGAATTCGTCTAAACAGTATACAATTTTTTATAAAATCTAGTCAATAGATGAAAAAAAAATTATAAAAACTTTGAAAAGAGCCATCAATACACAAGAATATCGCTGCTGTCATGTAAGATAAGCTCGCCATTTTCCCAGGCTTTTCGCAAAAGCGTAAAAAAAGCAAGCGTTACCTCATCGACATCACGTTTTTTCATGGGTTTTCGCATGTTTTCTTCTTCTAAAACAAGCGCCTTTCTGCCCTTGGAAATATTTCCAAGAATCTTAAGCCGAAAAGTCTCGGACTTTCCTGCTATAAGATAGGCAATGCTTGCATCTTCCATCTCTTGCAGTTTTTTTTGTATAAACCTGTCATCAGCCTTTAAAATATCGGTCATGCTAAAAAGCTGTTCTTTTATCTCCCTGCTTAAATCTGGGTCACTATTTTCTATTGAAGATAAAATACGAAGGTCTCCTGAACCTGGCATTTTTTTTAGAATTTCTACCAGCGCAGCCTTTCCGTCGATAGAGTCCGCCTTTTCTATGGAAAGACGCTGTGTTTTTTCTCGCATTGCAGAATCAACGCGGACAAGAACCTCGGTATCTATTTTATTGAGCGTTGCAAGTCGATGCACGAGAGAGGTTTTTTCAGCCTGAGGAAGTGCTTGAATATAATCGGCAGCACGTCTTGGAGGCAACTGGGAGAGTACGAGGGATCGAATAGCATCCGACTCGTCATGTAAAAGCTGCTGTATTTTTTCAGTATCCGCTTCTTGTAGATACTCAAAGGGTTTCCCCTTTGGAAAGGCAATTTTTTTTTGGATAAGTGCTTCTGCCCTCTCAGGACCAAAGGCTTTTTCCAAAATCTCATAAGCGGTTTCAACTCCACCACTTTCTCGAGATTTTTGCACTAAGCTTTCAAATTCAGCTAGAATGAGCGCTGCCTCATCCTCATCAACACTACGAATAGAAGCTATTTCAAGGGCAATTTTATCAACTTGTTCGGGCAAAAGATGCGGCAAAATTTTTGCTGCCTCATCGATGCCGATTATAAGTAAAAACTTTGCAACCCGACGAAAAATACTCTCTTTTTCTTCGGGTTTGCTTGAAAGCGGAACCTTTACTAGCCCCTGCTTTGTAAGCTCGTCAAGAGTTTTTGTAAGAGAGTCTTTTGCCGATTGAGCTGTTTTAATCAAAGGCTGTTGAAGCTCCACCTTCGATGTTTGAGCAGCTTCTGCATAGCGCTTGAGACGATAATCATCTTTTTTCATGAACAAATTGTAGCACAAGAGCCCTTTTCCGTCCATGAGAAAAAACTTCGACAGTTTCGGAT
>JAAZLA010000150.1 GCA_012799545.1 Treponema sp. | reverse complement strand
ATATCGTGCAATATCGCAGCGTATTTAATTTTTCGTACGGATTCGTATGAAAGGTTTAACATTTGCGCTGTTCCAACAGCAAAGTCCATAACTCGCTCAGAATGCCCCTTTGTATATGAATCTTTAGCCTCAAGAGCGCGTGTAAGCGATGAAACAGTTGAAAAATAACTATCCTCAAGTTCATTGTATAAAAGCCTACTACTCATCTCACTGCTCAAAAAAGCCGCAAGAATTTCAAGCATGTAGCGATGTTCAACTCCAAAGGCATCACTTTTTTCATTGTCTCGAGAGAGAGTAATAACACCCATAAAGTTTTTATCTGTAAAAACAGGTACCGAAATAAACGAACCTTGAATAAAGGCTTCTTCTTTTATATCAATAAAGCTCGGATGTGTTTTTCTGTCAGGAACAAAAAGAGAGCGTTTTCTCTCAAGTGTAAGACCCGATATGCCTTTTCCTCTTAATACTTTTTCGGGACGAAATTCTCCACAAATCCATGCCTCAGGAATAAGTTGGTCATGATAGTCGTCAAAGCGATAGTAGACTCCCGCATCAAAGGGAATTTTTGTAGCTATATCAATGAGAATATTTCGTTTAATTTCCATCAAACTCGAATAAGCATGTAAAAGCGTAGGATATTCGGACAATTCAAGTAATTCTCGTTGTCGGTTATCGGCAACGGTTGCCGCGTAGAGGTTTGTTTTTAGGCGACCTATGATATCAGCTAAATAGTCAGTTTGTTCTTGCGTAAACTGATCTGTTGAAAGCAAAACAAAGGCCAGCAAAGAAAAGCGATGCACGATAGGTATAACATAGGTGGCATGGTACATCGACTTAAAAACATCTTCGAGCATGGGCTCGTCGAGACTATAATCTGTGAAAACAGAATCGAGACTGCTTCCTGTATCTTGCATCGAAAGACAGGCTATAAAAAGAGAGTCTTCTGGAATAGTAAACAAACCCTCTTGAATAATTTCTCTGTATTCATGGGATTCTGGTGAATGTAAAAAAAGATGTGCATCTGCATTGGGAATTGTGTGATTAATCATAGAGAGGGCTGATTCAATAAGCCCCGCGGTCGTTAGCCAGTCGTCAAGCTTGTCAAGTGTAAATTGTGCATCGAGATGTACAAGGTCTTTTTCAAAATTTTTTATATCTTTCTCACCCATAATTTACATATCTTAATTTTATATTATACAAATGTCAATTGAAGAAGTCTAAACATTTTTTCTTTTTATTACGATACTTTAAAAGACTCAATTTTATTTGTGAGGGGAAAAAATGAAAAAACACCTGTATACGATAGCTTTTTTTACGCTAAGCCTTTTTTTATTGTCTTGCGTGACTAAGCCAAAAAAAACAATTCAAGAAATGATTTTATCGGGTGAAACCGAAGAAGCAAAAGTTTTTTTTCAGCTTAAAAGCGATGTAAATGCGATAGACAAGGATGGAAACACTGTTTTGCATGCAGCTGCCATAATCGACGATGCTGACTTAGTCACTTTCTTTATTCACAAGGGAGCACATACTGCATTAAAAAACTTTTCTGGAGATACACCTCTTCATACTGCGATAAAAAATAAGAGCATACAAGCGGCAAAAATTATAGCAACTGCCGACGGGGCTATTTTTTCTCGTGATGGGGATGGAAAGTCTGCCCTCTCTCTTGGCTTAGAAAACGACTCTCTTTTTTATGATGCACTTATATCAACGAAAACAGGACAAATGCGCGACAGTAAAAATCGCTCGCTTATCCACTATATAGTAGAAAAAGAAGACGAAAAAGCACTTTCCTTTGCTATTTCAAAAAAAATCCCACTTTCTGTCGTTGATGATGATGGTATAAGTCCCCTCGATATCGCCTATGGAAAAACAAATAGCGTCGAAAGTGTAAAAATTGCTTCTATGCTTCTTTTGGCAGGAGCAAAACCCCTACGCGATCGCTTTAGTTATTTTGAAGATGCGGTTATTTTGCGTAGTATTTCTATGCGTTTTGAAGACGGGCAAACCCCCTTGCATCTTGCAAGTATTTTTGGACATACCGCAATTGCAGAGTGGATTATTGAAAACAAGGCGCTTATTAATGCCAAAGATATTCTCGGCTCTACGCCACTGCATGAAGCCTGTCGTTATGGCAATATTGATTCTATACGACTCTTGCTAGAATCTGGAGCGGATCCAAATGCTTCCGATAGTTTAGGGAAAACACCACTGCACCTTGTCTATGAAAATAAAGATAAGGCAACAATCTATGAAATGCTTTTAAGATATGGAGCAAATCCAAACGTAAAAGATATGTACGGCGACACTCCCTTGCATATTGCAAGTATAAATGCTTTTGACGTCTCGGCTTTGGAAGTGCTCACTTCATATAATGCCGATGTCAATGAACGAAATAAACAAGGCAATACCCCGCTTTCCCTTGCTATTAACAAGGAAAATAAAGACCATGTTGCCTTTTATATACGAAAAAATGCCGATAT
>JAAZLA010000149.1 GCA_012799545.1 Treponema sp. | reverse complement strand
GCAACAATCGTTTTTATTCCCGTATCTTCTACAGCTCGAAAAAGCCTTGTCAATAAAATATTCACCGCTGTTTCTTGAAAGGCCGCAGCAATATTTTCAGGTGTTTTTTCATAGCCTTCATGCCAAAACTGATCAATTTGATTTATCGCAGCAGTTTTTAAGCCCGAATACGAGACATCGTACCAATGCTCTTTTTTTTCTCCCTTATTTAAAACAGGTATGGGAAAAGATGCGGCCCTTGGATTTCCTTCTTTTGCAAGCCTATCAATTGCGACGCCCCCTGGATAGCCAAAGTTATAAAACTTTGCAACCTTATCAAAAGCCTCTCCCACAGCATCATCGATTGTCGTTCCTAGAACCTCGATTGTATCAAAATCCAAGACCTTGCAAATAATGCTATGTCCCCCAGAAACAAGCAAGCCAAGGTAGGGGTAGGAAATATCTACCGCCAAATGCGAGGCATAAAGATGCGCGAGCATATGATTTACCGCTATAAAAGGCTTATTTTGAGACCACGCAAGCGTTTTTATAAAACTTAAACCAACGAGAAGAGACCCCATAAGCCCAGGTCGATTTGCAACAGCAAAACCGTCTATTTCGTTTATATCGAGAGAAGCATCTTGAAGCGCTTTTTTTACAACAGGAAGAATCCACTCAATATGCTTTCGACTTGCAATTTCTGGAACAACTCCCATGTATTCCTCGTGAAAGGGAATCTGTGTCGCAACAACATTGCTTAGTATTTTTTTCCCATCCTCAACGATTGCACAAGCGGTTTCATCGCAAGAAGATTCGATGCCAAGTATTTTCATTTTTTAATTACCTTTATTGATTTAATTCCAACGCAGAGAGTGTTGTAAAAACAAAACCATCCTGTATTGCTTTTTTTCCAAGCTCATCCAAAATTTGTGCAAGATGAGAGCCCGACCATACATGACCTATCATAATAACATAGCCGTTTTTCTCTGCAATTTCGAGACCCGACTGAAACATCGACGTGATATCATCCGTATCCGGGGTATTGTCTAAAAAAATATTTCGCTCCCAAATCTGCATTTTTTTCTCCTTCGCTACAAAAGAAACCTTTGTTTCGACATTCGTGCGAGAATCAAGAAAAAATAAAGCTTTATCTCGACAAAAATCGAGCACAACTGACATCGCATTCGCATCGGCTGTGATAAGAGAGCCCTCGTGATTGTTCATTCCTACAATGGGAGCAACCTCGGAAACATTTTTTTGTAAAATCGCACGTATTTCAGCTTCAGTCATATTCGGAAGAATTGCGCTTGGTCCTGGATCCACGGACAAATTGATAGCTTGCATGGGCTGATGAAGCATCACTTCTTTTCCAGCCTTTCTTGTTAAAGAAGCAGTTTCTTTCGTATACGCTAACGCAGGTAAAACAGCAATAGTCAGTGGAAAAGGCAAATTCAAAAAGGGTTGTAATTGACTTATATTATGCCCACCATCATCAAGAACAAGAATAATGCTCCCACGTTTTTTTTGAGGGACAGAGGATTCAGCCAAAACCTGAGAGCGATCTATGTCTTTTTCAACTTGAGGGACAGAGCTTTCTTGCATGTCCTCCTCAGAAAGCCCTGTTCTACTTTTCTGTTCCTCATAAAGCACAGTATCTTCTTGTTTATCTTTAGATTGCTCTACATCTTTTGAAATAAAAATTGAAGAGAAAACAATGAGCAATAAACAAGAAAACAGCACAAAGGAAAAAAACAATAAAGTTCGACTTGGAGATGATCTTTTTTTCCGTTTTATTTTTTTTCTTTTATTTTCGGCATTCATTAATGCCTTATACTAGTCCTTTCGTTTTGGATTGTCAAGAAAGCGCGAAACCTCGTTCCAGAGCCTTAGAGCGTATCTTTTTCAAAGCCCTTTTTTCTATCTGGCGCACCGTTTCTGTAGAAAGCCCTAGTTTTGAGCCAACAAAACGCAAAGTATTTTTTGACTCAACATGCGTAAGATTATAGCGACTAGCAATAACATCTCTTTCTTTCTTTGGAAGCTCTTGGATAATATTTAAGACAATTTCACGCTTTTCTGTAACAAGAAAATCTTCTTCTGGCGAAGGTGTATCAGCAGTTAAAAATTGACCAAAAGTAGTTTCACTTGTTATGTCCACAATTGAATCTAAACTTTTAAGAGAAAATTCGTGGTCTAAAATATTTTTTATTTCCTTTTCACTTAAATCTAAGTAAAGAGATAGTTCACCAACATTTGGTTTTCTCCCTAAATGCTGGTGTAAATGATCTTGACTCGCCCGTATTCTACGAATTTCAGCTTCTTTTCGATGGGGAATTTGGATCGCAGGATTTTTATTTCGTATGAATCGAAGCATGTATTGCTGTATCCATAAATACGCATAGGTAGAAAAACGCGTATTAAAGCTACTACGAAATTTTGTAGCCGCTATCAATAAGCCAATATTGCCTTCTTGTAATAAATCACTAAGCGATACCTTGTAATGAAGATATTTTTTTGCGATGGATATTACCAATCGTAGGTTTGATTGTACCAAAAGGTTGCGTGCCCTCATATCGCCATTTTCTATAGAATCTGCAAGTTTTTTTTCTTCATCAGCCGATAAAAGTGGGTATTTTTTTAATTGTGATAAATACGGTGTAATTAACTCATTTTCCATTATTGACATCCTTTTACTAATTACATGCAAGTTTCATGCCAACATAGAGAAGCGGTTAATTCGTTATAATACAAGAGAATAGATAATATCTAGTTAACAATAGTCTATTTAAGTAGACAGCTATTAAATAAATGGGTATGTTTTTTTGTACAGTTTTAAAATCGTATTGAATAACTTAAGGCAATACGATTAAAAAACCATTCTCGCCCAATTCTTGTTTTTTCTAAATCATTTTCATAACCTGCAGTTGCAGCCGAAAAACTTCTTCGGCTTGAAAACCCAAAAAGAATTATTAGATTCTGAGACTTTGAAAACTCTAAATTGACCAGTGGGCTGATCGAAATTTTTGTAAAACATGGATCCCAGGCTTGATACGTCGATGCAAAACTTGAAGCATCATAAAAACCTTCAAATTCAGTTTGCACCGCAATTGTTTGCAACAAAAGGGGCATCTGGTATGCAAAAATAATTGACGAGTAATACTTCCACGCATTCGCTTTTTCACCGCTACCTTGCCAATACCAAGGATTCCCCCCTTCGCCGCCTTTAGAAAGAGCCTCGTAGTATGGCTTATACGTTGCAACAAGGGCAATATGATTCCATTCACCGGGGTACAGTGCAGCTAAATCAAATTGAAATAAAGCTTCAGCCCAAAAATTGTAATACAAACTACTGAATGGGGACAGAGGATTATAGGATGAAGAAGCATTATCATACTGAGCCATACCATCGACAGATAAAGGAGTAAAAGTCCATCCACTTCCTGCTTTTATCCCTGTAGAAAAAATGAGGAAGGCAATAGGAGTAAAAGAAAAAGAGAGCTCAGGCACGAAAGATACGGGACTAAGCTCTAAAGCAGCCTTTATTTTTAGATTATTTCCACTGACAAGCGGATTTTCAGAAAAAGGAGTTGGTATGGTCCATGTAAAAGAAGCTACAGTCCGTAATTCTATCCCGCTATATGGCGCAGATAAAGGAGAAAAATGCGTTTCCCCCGAAATTTTTTCACTTAAGGGATAATATGCAAGGTCAACAGAAAGATTAAAATCTCCCGACGCAGCATTTTCCGCAAATCCATAGAAAAAAGATAGAGCCAAAAAGAAAACACAGATTTTTTTCATATCACACTCCTCAATCATATAG
>JAAZLA010000148.1 GCA_012799545.1 Treponema sp. | reverse complement strand
TTTTTATTGTTAATTGCAAGAATTCTATCACCTGTTTTTAGGCCAGCTTCTGCTGCTGTGGAATGAAGTTCTGGATAGACTTCGTTCGCTATAATGATTTTATTTGAGCTCGTATAAAAACTGTAGCCAATGAGCGATATAAGAGCAAAGGCAAAAATAGCAAAAACGAAATTTGCTAATGGACCGGATACGGCAATAATAATTCTTCTAAGAGGGTTTGAGGCATAAAAAGAGCCTTTTTCCCCTCGAATCTCATCAAGTTTATTGTCGAGGGCAAACTGAAAATCTTTTTGTCCCTTCATGCCACAATATCCCCCAATGGGTATAAGAGAGAGACGATATTCAGTGGTCTTTATTTTTTTGCGCAATAAAACAGGTCCCATGCCTATGGAAAATGTTTCAACTTCAACCCCTAGTGCTCGTGCTGCAATAAAATGTCCTAGTTCATGTATAAAAACAAGTAAGCTCAAACCGAGCAAACCATAGATGATACTCATATCAATGCTCCTGCTTTTTCTCGTGCAATCCTATCTATCTGTATAACATCTTCTAAGTGATTTGGTTTCATTGACCAGTCCCCATTTAGAATTTTTTCTGTTAAGAGTGGAATATCTATAAAGCGAATTTTTTCTGCTAAAAAAGCATGAACAAAGATTTCGTTTGCGGCATTATAGACTATTGGCAACGCACCATCTTTTTCTAAAACTTCATAGGCGAGGGCAAGCATGGGAAAGTCATTCATGCGAGGTGGAGAAAAATTAAGCGCCAGGTCTTGTGAAAAATCTAAGCTGGGCAAATTATTTTCTTTTATTTCTGGATGATTTAGCGCATAGAGTATAGCTTGTTTCATGCTCGGTGGTGAAAGCTGCGCATAGTAGGCACCGTCTTTGCTTTGCACCATAGAGTGCACAATGCTTTGCGGATGAATAAGAACTTGTATTTCTTTTGCATCCAAGGAAAATAACTTTGATGCTTCTATAACTTCTAAACCCTTATTTGCAAGTGTCGCAGAATCAATAGATATCTTTTTTCCCATCGACCAAGTAGGGTGGGCGAGGGCATCTTGGACGCGAATCGAAGGAAATCTTTCTTTTTCCCACAATCGAAAAGGACCGCCGCTTGCTGTTAGGAGAATTTTTTTTACGGAGTTTTTACCAAGACCTTGTATGAGAGAAAAAACCGCGGAGTGTTCTGAGTCTACGGGAATTATTTTTTTATTGTTTTTTCTAGCGATAGATTGCAATAAATCCCCTGCACTCACAATGCTTTCTTTATTTGCCAAAGCTAAATCCATCTTAGCTTCGAGACAGTGTATGCTCGGCAAAAGCCCTGCAAAACCTGAAATGCCATTTATGGCTATATCTGCCTTTGTTTGAGAAATAAATTCTGCAAAGCCTTCTTCATTGTTTTCTGATAAAAAAAGATTTGTGCAATTGCATTCTTTTCCAAAAGTTTTAAGTTTGGCTTCATTTCTATGTGCACTTAGACCCACAACTTCAAAGTCGTTAGGATATTCCTTCATGAGCGCAATGCTATTTTGCCCTATTGAGCCTGTACAGCCGAGAATGAGTACTTTTTTTTTAGTTATAGCCTTCATTTTAAGCTCCGTAAAACAAGAGAATAAAATAATAATAGAGTGGAACAGTAAAAATCATGGAATCAATCGAGTCCAGTAATCCGCCTCTGCCTGGTACGATAAAGCCGGAATCTTTTAACTCAGCAGAACGCTTTAAAATGGATTCAAACAAATCTCCCATGATTGCCATGAAGGCTATACTACTCGATAAGATAAGCATTTTATAGATAGAACCTGGAAAGGCATCTGGGAAAAGTAATATTGCTATGAAGCCGAGTAGAATTGTTCCGAGGATTCCACCAATGAAGCCTGCAAGGCTTTTCTTTTTACTTACGGTAAAAAGGCCTCGATTTCCATTTCCAAAGAGCATGCCGAAAAGCCAGGCAAATGAATCACAACCAAATACAAAAGCAAGGAAGACAACAAGGTAAAATTGTGAATAGGGGAGAAGGGCAATTTTTGAAATGTATGAAAATAAATACCCACAGTAAAAAATAATAAAAAAGGATGCCGAGATACGTTCTATAGATAAAACAAAAACGGAATCTGGTTTTTTATTTGTATAAAAAATTTCGAAAATAACTAAGGTAATCGTTGTGATAATTAAGACTATATTGATAGTAAAATCGGGTAAGGAAAAAATTGCTGCACTATATGAAATGATGGGAAAAAGAGAGGTAAGGAAAATTAAAAAAGCCTTAGCTTGGAGAGCAATTTTTTTTGAAAAAATGTCATACAATTCAAGGCTTGCTAGAATCGTTACTATACAAAGTGCAATATGCAAAAATAAATGTATTTTAAATGGTATATAGACGAGAAGAAGTAAAACTGGGACTCCTATAAAAAAAAGTAGTATTCGCTGTAAAATTTTGCTCATAATTTTAACCTTATAATGCACCGTATCTTCTCTGGCGTGTTTTGAATGTTTCTAAATCGTTTAAAAAACATTCGTTTGTATAATCTGGCCAAAGGGTTTTTGTAAAAATAAATTCTGCGTAGGCAGACTGCCATAGAAGCATATTGCTTATTCTATACTCGCCACCAGTTCTTATAAGCAAATCAACATCTGGTAGCTCTGGATAATCTAAGTAGTTGTGAAAATTTTCTTCATTCAGTGACTGTATGTTCTCAATTTTTTTTATGGCTCGTATAATTTCATCTCGAGAGCCATAATTTATGGCGAGTACGACAGTAAGTCCCTGGAAATTTTTGCAAAAGTCTATGGTTTCCTGCAACTCTTTTTGAACTTTTTTTGGTAAGCCATCTAGCCTTCCTATATGTTGTACTCGAATTTGATTTTCTTTATAGAAATTAAATTCTTCTTTTAAGTGAGTTGTTATTAAATTCATCAAATAACTCACTTCTTCTTTTGGTCGTTTCCAGTTTTCAGTAGAAAAGGCGTAAAGGCTAAGGTAGTCAACTCCTGCATCTCTTGCAGTTTTAACTATCTGTTTTGCAACATCCAGACCTTTTTTGTGCCCAGTTGTTCGAGGTAGATTTTGTTTTTGCGCCCATCTCCCATTCCCATCCATAATAATTGCTATGTGTTTTGGAACAGAAGATGAAGATTCGCTTGTTTCTGCCATTAGCCTTCTAATATTTCCTTTTCTTTTTCTTCCAAGATTTTGTTAATTTCAAGGATAAACTCATCAGTTTCTTTTTGAAGTGCGTTTTCAAGCGTTTTTAATGTATCTTCGCTGATAAGTCCTTCTTTTTGTTGTTTTTTGAAATCATCATTGCCATCTCGGCGTGTATTTCGTATGGAGACACGTGCATTTTCAGCTGTGTTTTTGGCTTGTTTTACAAGCTCTTTTCTTCGTTCTGCTGTAAGAGGTGGGATCGCAATGCGAATCACTTTCCCATCATTTGACGGGTTAAAACCCAAGTCAGCTTTTTGTATAGCTTTTTCTATTTCGCCCATGAGTGTTTTATCAAAAGGTTGGATAACAACCATTCGTGCTTCAGGGATGGAAATTGTTGCTACCTGATTTAAGGGGGTTTTATCACCATAGTATTCAACTCGGACCTTATCAAATAAGGCAGCAGATGCTCTGCCTGTTCGAATTGTATTATACTCATCTTTAAGAGCAGCTATGGTTTTTTGCATTTTTTCAGTTGCGTTTTTTATTTCTTCCATTCTAACTCCTGTGTTATAAAAATAAGTGGACTAAGTCTTGTTAAGACCTAGTCCTCTCTTTTAAGTTTACGCACCGAGTACGTAGCTTACGACTTTTTCAATGTTGAGTTTTGCATCAACTTCTTTTCCAACAGCTTCAATTTTTTTTGCAACAGTCATTTTGTCATCTTTTACAAAAGCTTGTTCTAAAAAGCAAACTTCTGCATAGTGCTTGTTAATTTTACCCTTAACAATACCTTCTTTTACTTTTTCAGGTTTGTCAAGCTCTGCTGTTTGTTTTGTAAAAATTTCCTTAAGCTCATCTATTTCAGATGCAGGTACATCTTCACGACGAATATAGGGAGG
>JAAZLA010000147.1 GCA_012799545.1 Treponema sp. | reverse complement strand
TTCCTTCGTTTTTTGCATGTTCTTTTTTCTTTTTCCTTCCCCTGGCATTTAATTGTAACAGCGGTATTGGTTTTTGGCTTAATTATGAACAGTATTAACTATATTCCGAAGCGGACAAAATATGTTGATCAATTATGTGAGCTAAAAAATTGCGACAACTGGAGATCTTTATTTGAATGAGTGATGCAATACAAAGTCCAAACACAAAGGACCTTTTAAAAATTCGCGGTGCACGTGAACACAATCTTAAAAACATTGACCTCGATATACCTCGAAACAAGCTCGTCGTTATATCGGGGCTTTCAGGTTCGGGAAAAAGCTCCCTTGCCTTTGACACTATTTTTGCAGAGGGGCAACGTCGCTATGTCGAAAGTCTTTCTGCCTATGCACGTCAATTTCTCGGACGTATGGATAAGCCAGATTTGGACCTCATCGAGGGGCTCTCTCCTGCAATCTCAATCGAGCAAAAAACAACGCATAGAAACCCGCGTTCTACGGTGGGTACGGTTACAGAAATTTATGACTATTATCGATTGCTTTTTGCCCGCATAGGGAAGGCGCATTGTCCAAACTGTGGAAAGGAAATAAAAGAGCAAACAGTTGACCAAATTATCGATACGGTTATGCAATGGCCAGAAGGGGAGCGGATCCAAATCCTTTCTCCGGTGATTCGTGGTAAAAAGGGTGAGCATGCAAAGGTTTTAGAAGATGCTATAAAAGATTCTTTTTTGCGTGCGAGAATAGACGGTATCATCGTTGAGCTCGACCAAACAATAAAACTCGAAAAGCAAAAAAAACACAGCATAGAGCTTGTTATCGACCGTATTTTGCTTTCAAAGGAAGTGCGAAAGCGTCTTGCAGATTCTATAGAAACAGCCTTGGCTATTTCTTCGGGTTTGTTGATTGTCTTACGGGAAAATGAGGAGGTGTTTTTTTCACAAAAAAATGCCTGCCCTGATTGTGCTATTTCTATGCCCGAATTGCAGCCACGGCTTTTTTCTTTTAACAATCCCTTTGGTGCCTGTCCTGAATGTACCGGTTTGGGAGAAAAAATGGAATACGACTTTTCTCTCATTGTCCCCGATACTTCAAAGTCCTTCAATGAGCATGCTTTTTTACCCTACAATCCCGATTCTGCATGGAATCATTGCCGTTTTGAAGCGATTGCAAAATCGCAAGGTTTTAGCCTCGACACGCCTGTATCAAAGCTGAGTAAAAAACAGCTTGATGCCATTATGAATGGGACTAAGGAAGCTATACAGTATAAATACACTCGGGCAGATGGCTCAGGGCAATCGACCTACAATCAACCCTGGGATGGAATGTACAGCGACTTAAAGCGTCGGTATAACGAAACCTATTCTGAGGCACAAAGGCTTAACCTTGAAAAATACATGGCGCATCGTGTGTGCGAAACTTGTAAGGGAATGCGCTTAAACAAAGAAGCCTTAGCGGTTCGGGTAAATAATAAAAACATCTACGAGCTTTCTACTCTTTCTGTTTCAGACTCTATTGTTTTTTTTGATGCAATTAAACTCAGTGAAACAGAGGCACAAATTGCCAGTCAAATAGAAAAAGAAATAAAAAACCGACTTTCCTTTTTAAAAAATGTTGGCTTAGATTATTTAACATTGGAACGTCAAGCGGGAACCTTGTCGGGTGGGGAGGCGCAGAGAATTCGCCTTGCAACGCAGATTGGTTCGAGCTTGGTTGGAGTTTTGTATATTTTAGATGAGCCATCTATTGGCTTGCATCAAAGAGATAATCAGCGGCTTATCGACACGCTTTTATATTTGCGCGATTTGGGCAATACGCTCATTGTCGTTGAACATGATGAGCAAACGCTTCGCACCGCTGACTGGCTTGTTGACCTCGGTCCTGGGGCAGGCGTGCATGGCGGACATGTTGTTGCGAGCGCTCCACCAAAAATCGTTGCGAGCGTGAAGGAAAGTCTTACTGGGCAGTATTTGGCAGGAAAATTAACGATGGAGGTGCCAAAGAAGCGGCGCACAGGAAATGGGCATGTAGTTGAAATTCAGGGAGCGAGCGAGCACAACTTAAAAAACATCTCTGTTTCTATTCCTCTTGGAACCTTTACCTGCGTTACGGGAGTTTCTGGCTCGGGAAAATCAACTCTTATCAGCGATGTTTTTTATCCCGCAGTTTCCAATGCGCTTATGCGATCTACTAAATCTGTTGGCGCGCATAAAAAAATTTCAGGGCTTGAACATATCGATAAGGTTATCAATATTGACCAGGGGCCCATCGGACGCACTCCTCGATCAAATCCTGCAACCTATGTCGGTGTCTTTAACGGCATTCGCGACTTGTATGCGAGTTTGCCCGAGGCTAAGATGCGTGGCTATAAGCCGGGGCGTTTTAGCTTCAATGTAAAAGGTGGGCGCTGTGAAAACTGTCAAGGTGCAGGTACAATTACAATCGAAATGAATTTTTTATCTGACGTATATATTAATTGTGAAGTATGTCAGGGAAAACGTTTTAATCAAGAAACCTTAGAAGTGCGCTATAAGGGAAAAAACATTTATGATGTTTTAAATATGACGATAGAAGAGGCAACAGAGTTTTTTATCCATATTCCTCATATTGCACGTAAGATGGATACCCTTATGTCTGTCGGTTTGGGTTATATAAAACTGGGGCAGTCAGCTCTAACGCTTTCGGGTGGAGAGGCGCAGAGGGTAAAACTTGCAAACGAGCTTTCAAAACGTTCGACTGGAAAGACGCTCTATATTTTAGATGAGCCAACAACTGGTTTACATTTTGCAGATGTGAAGCAACTTATGGAGGTTATTCAACGGCTTGTAGATACGGGCAATACCGTTGTTATGATCGAGCATAACCTCGATGTTATTTTACAGGCTGACCATATTATTGACCTGGGTCCTGAAGGTGGTTTTCGAGGCGGAGAAGTAATCACTGTCGGAACACCAGAAGCTGTTGCCGCCTGTGAAAAATCACATACGGGATTTTTTATAAAAGAGCATCTTAAAGCACTCAATCGGATTGGAAAATAATGAAAAAAAGCCTTTTTTTTATTGTTTGTACTCTTGGTTTTATTTTTTTTGCTTTTCCGCAAGAGGATGCAAAACAAAAGACGAGTACTGTTACGATAGAAAAGGCAGAAAAAACCGAGTACTTGAAGGACGAAAAAACAGGTGAAGAAACCATTGTCTTTAAGGGCAATGTTTTATTATCTGTTGAAAGTGGAACAGATAAAACAAAAATTTCTGCATCCCTCGTGCGTTTTAATCGCAAACAAAACATGCTGTATGCAGAAGGAGCGGTTGTTTTGGAAAAAACGACCGCTTCCCAGCCCGCAGAGCGTATCGATGCCGATGCAATTTTATTTAATATTGATTCTCTAGAAGGAGTTTTTGACGATGTACGTGTTGCGCAAGAAAAACTCTCTGCCTTGCAATTGCCTGAAGGTTCAAAACTCATTGTCTATGCGGATTTGCTTGCGAAAGATAAGGCTTCGACTATTGCCTTTGATAAAGGAAAACTTACCTTTTGTAGTGATGAAGAAGAACCACATTGGCAATTAAAGGCGTCGAAAATTTGGCTTTTACCGGGAAATGAATTTGCTTTTTTTAACGCCCTTTTGTATGTGGGAAATGTGCCGCTCTTTTATTTTCCATTTTTTTATTATCCAAAGGATGAACTTATCTTCAATCCTGTTTTTGGTTATTCTGAGCGAGAAGGTTATTTTTTACAAACAACAACGTATTTTGTTGGTAGGAAAAAACTAGAAGTAAAAAAACAGGCTGATAAGACAGATAAAACGCAAAGTACTGAAACAATAGAAGAATTATTTAACTTTTTAAAACCGACAACTTTAAAGGAACAGGAAAGAAGAGGATTGTTTTTACACAACCTTGAAACGGATGCAAAGGATGTTTCGAGTGATTATCTGAAATTTATGGCTGATTATTATTCGGACCTCGGTGCATATCTTGGAATAAAAGGCTATTTTTCTCCAAACCAGCTTGTCAAGAAAATTGACTTTGGTTTTGGTTTGGGTTTTTCACGGAGCTTTTTTCCCAATAGTCCTGTGCCGACTATCAATCCTACAACAGGAGAAAGAGTTTGGGACCAGAGTTTTTTATTTGGAACGGTCCTTCCTTTTCGATTTTACGAAGAATTTTCTCTTTCCCTTTCAAAGCCTTCTTTTTCATTTTCTCTCTCTCTTCCCTTTTATTCTGACCCCTATTTTAATGCAGATTTTCATAATCGAAGCGAAGATATGGATTGGATAAATTATTTTTTAAACAATACATTGATGACTGCACCAAGCTTACAAGCGAACCCGGTTGCACTTTCAAGTTTTAATTGGAACCTTAATCTCAGCTACAGCCCCAAGATTGATTTTATTAAGCCCTATATAAATACATTTTCGCTCTCAAATCTTAGTTTTTCAGTCGATTTTATCACTAAGCAACATGCGAAAAAAACAAGTTTAGAGTTTATCCACGATATAAACCGGCAGTTTTATATTCCATCACAAATAAAACCGGTAGATGCAAATATGAAGCTATCTGGAACTTTGTTTTCTTATCCTTTTGCACAAAAAATAAAAAACACAAAGCAGGATATAGAAGATATTTTTCTCTTTGCTCCAAAAGCTGAGGATTTTTCCGAAGAAAAAAAACAAGAGGCAGATAAAAATGAGATAGAAATAGAAAATAAAGAGAGCCTTTCTGAAGACTACAAAAATCAAGAGATAATGAATCAAGTTGTTAGCGAAGATTTGGATGAGGTAGCAAAAGAACTGACTGCCGTAAAATTAAACCCTACGAAGCTGACAAAATCGGCCTTTACTCTTTTTTCATATTCTTTAAGCTATGACCTTTCAAGTTCTTTGAAAACACTGGTGCTTTTAAATAGCTCTGAAATAAATACCCCTGAAGATATGACAGCATCTTTTTCAAATCTTCAATCAACTTATTTTCAACTTCGCAGCCCACTTAATCTAAGGAGTAAGGCGACCTTTATAAATGCAATTTTTCAAATGAATAATACCTTTTCTTTTATCCCACAAATACAAGACCATCCCTTTATCTCAGAAGAATATTATACGAATCAAGTCGATATTGATAAAATAAAACTGAACGATCTTGCTGAAAATAAATTTGATATAACAAATAAAAATAGTTTGAGTGTAAATCCCTTCCTTTCTCATGCTGTCTTTAAGAACACTTCGCTTACTTGGAATTTAGATATTCGCTTATTAAAAAAAGAATTTACTGGTACCCTAGAGGAGCCTCTTTGGTCATATATCTATCCTGAGTGGGATAAAGAAAGTATACGGGTTCACAATCTTGCCTTTTTATTATCCTTAGATGAAGGCATATTTGCACAGAAACTCTCCTTTTCACTTTCCCTTCCTCCTACAACTGAAAGTTACGGGACAAAGCTCAGTCTTGTTTTTCCCTTGCTTACAACAAGCTTTGAAACAAGTATAAAAAAAGATTTGAAAACTGAAGAATATCGATTTGATCCTTTTTTTCAAACAGCACAATTAAAAGTATTTAATAATTCTGTAACACTCGATCAAAACTATAAATATGATATTGAAGAAAAGCGTTCTACTTCTTTTTATACAGGCCTTTCCTATGCAAGTTTTTCCATGAGATATTCAATGCTTTACACGAATTTGTACAAATTAACCGAGAATGGCTGGCTTTCAACCGATGAAAAAGATTTTATTCCCTTTGATTTACGTTTTTCTTTTTCAAAGACAAATCTTTCATGGTCTTTTTGGAAAAATAGAATTAGTATAAATCCAGGGCTTTCAACAAGTTTTACTATGGATTTAGTGCGACCAACAAACTCCTATTTTAACTTTTCTCCCTCTTTAAGTTTTTCAATTTATAATTTTTTAAAAATTACCTTTTCATCAGAATCGAAAAATAATCTTGTGTTTCGGTATTTCCAAAACTTCTATGATTATGATTTTAAAGTACCTGGGGAAACAAATATTTTTATTGATTTACTTAAATCTTTTGATTTTATAAACGAGCAAAATCGTAGAGAATCCGCTTTTAAGTTGCAAAAACTTTCTCTCAAGATAGAACACGATTTACACGACTGGACTTTGAAGTCAGAATTTAGTTTTTCACCGCGTCTCATTACAAAAACAAGTCCCTATTATTATGATTTTTCTCCTTATTTTTCCTTATCGGTTGTATGGAATCCTTTAAAGAGCTTAAAAACAGAAATTGTCGATGAATACGGAACATTCCAGTTAAACCCTTGACGAAAAGACAATAGAGAAGGTACAATTATGGCTACTAATGAATAAAAAAACAATTCACAACAATATTACTTTGGAAGAAAATTCCTCCTTCTCTCATTTTTGGAAAACTTTTCGGCAGCACGCAAAGCAAAATACCACTTCTTTTATGATTATAGCCCTTAGTTTTCTTGCTGTTCTTGCTATTGCTTTTTTTGATGTTGCAAGCAAAGAAACGATTGTTAGTTTTCAGCTACAAGAGTTCGAACTCGGACAAATTTCTGACAGAACGATTACCTCCTCAAAAAATATCGGTCCCACAATTGAACACCCAATCACTGTAGAAAAAAATGAAAAAATTATAAAAAAAGGCTTTCCTATAACTGAGGAAGGCTATGAAAAATTGCAAAAACTTGCTGCTTCTCCTACATATATTGACTACAGGGCATTTGCAAATGCTCTTATTTTTTATGTACTTCTTGCAGCACTTGCGATTTTTTTATTTTCAAGCAAAATTTGTGGCAAAAAAATGGATACAAAGGAGCAGGTTTTTTTAGCTGTTCTCTTTGTTTT
>JAAZLA010000146.1 GCA_012799545.1 Treponema sp. | reverse complement strand
GAAATGCTTCAATCAAATGCCGTAAATTATGATATATCTGAAGATGAAGAACTAAAACGCTTACTTATTCATGGTATTTTACACTTAGATGGCTATGACCATGGAGAAGATCATATACAAGCTGGAAAGGAAGCACAAAACGCTATGCTTGTTTTGCAAGAAAAGCTCCTTTCAACCTATACTATAAAAATTATTGAGGATATTGCATGAGATTTATAAAGAAATTATTGTTAAAAAAAGCTGAAAAGGAGCCTGGCTCGCAAAGCAGTCCTGAAACTGACACTATTACCCGTGAATTATTGAATGAAGAGAAACGATATATGATTCGTGGCATCGAAGATCTTTCTCAAACCTCTGTGAAAGAGGCAATGATACCACGCATAGATGTAGACTTTGTCCCATTGAACTCTTCTGAAGAAGAGCTTTTAGAAATTGTCGCTGAAAGTGGGCACTCACGCTTTCCCGTGTATAGCGATTCAATCGATAATGTGGAGGGCGTTCTTTACGTGAAGGACTTAATCAAGGTTTTATTAAAAAAAGAACCTATCGACTTGAATCAAATTATACGAAAGGCGTTCTTTGTTCCTGAATCAAAGCGCCTCGATACACTTTTGAGAGAATTTAAAAGGCGACATGTGCATATTGCCATAGCTATCGATGAATACGGTGGTGTTTCCGGTATTATTTGTATGGAAGATGTTATAGAAGAAATAGTTGGCGACATTCAAGATGAATTTGACAACGAGGGCGAAGATATTTTAAGCTTGGGTGAGGGGATATGGCTCTGTGATGCTCGAGTAAACATCGAAGATCTAAATGAAGCTATAGGTTCAGATTTTTCAAACGAAGAGTTCGATACCTTGGGTGGCTATGTGTTTGACTTATTTGGCAAAATCCCGGTAAAATATGAAAAAGTTTCTTCGAGTGAATACGATTTTATTGTGCAAGATATGGAAGGACATAAAATAAATCTTATAAAAATTATAAAAAAAGGTAAGGACCTTGAATGAAAAAACGATTTTTAATCTTTTGTTTTTTCTCTCTCTCTTTTCTCTTTGCTCAAACCGCTCTTGATTTTTATACGCGCGGACAGCAGTACCAAGAAGATGCTGCTTGGATGAAGGCGATTGAAGCCTATCAAGAAGCCTTAAATGTAAATCCCTCCTATGCTGCTGCTTGGTTTGCTCTCTCTGAATCGACATATGCCCTTGGTGAATACGCACTTGCCTTACAATATGCAGAAAGCGCAGAACGTTTTATACGAAATGACCCTGCCTTACTCAATCTAAAAGGTTTTATTTATATTGGCTTGGGGGAAATAAAAAAAGCAAGTGATTTATTTTTGCAGGTAGTGAAAAGCTATCCAAATGACATAGATGCACGCTTTGGTTTAGCTGAGCTGGAACTTTTTTCTGGAAAAAAAACTGCTGCAGAAAGGTATTACAAAGAAACGCTTGCGCGACAGGGCGAAAACAAAAAAGCCCTCCTTTCTCTTGCTATTTTATCCTACGATATGGGAAATATACGAGCTTCAAAAGATTTTATTCAAACCGCTTTGCGCTATCATAGCGGTGAGTCAGAAGTACATTATTTTGCGTCGTATCTGGCTGTACAAGATGGCGACCTTGCTCTTGCAGAAAAACACGCAAAAAACGCACTTCATTTACAGCCCAAAAACGCAAAAACAATTCGTTTACTGAGCCTCATACATTATAGCCAAAAAAAATACAATGAGGCGACAGAAAACCTCGATCGTCTGCTTTCTCTTGATAAACTGGATTCTTTTTCATGGTATTTGAAGGCGAAAATTGCTGAAAAACAGCATAATACAGAAGGCGCTTTGGTCTTTTATCAGCGTTGTTTAGAGATCAATCCTGAGGATGAAATCGCCCGTGCTGCTATGGAAATATGTATAACAAAGGCAACTCCTATAGAAGATACTCGTCGAAAAGGCTGGGCAGCATATCATCTTAAAAAAGCCCAGGAGGCAACGCGCTTATACTTGAGCGAAACAGCAAGGTATCACTACAAAAGGGCGCTAAAAATAAACCCCCTCGATACTGACACGAGACTTTTGTATGCGGGACTTTTATTGCAAGATGGAAGGGCTGAATCCTATCTATCACAGCTGGAGTTTATACAAAATGAAGGTGCAAAAAGCCTTGCTCTTTCAGATTTAATAGAATCCTATGCTTCTTTATTGCGTTCTTCTTTGTCGCAGAAGTGGAAGACAAATCCGATTTATCTCGATAAAACACGGTATAGGCTTTCTTTATTTTACCTTGATGAAGGTGTTCATATTTTGCATCCAGATTCATTAGCTATAGCGAGCCAAATGATAAAAGAAACGGCCGAAATGCAGGGACTTATGCAGGTTTCTACAGAAGATAGCTCTGTTGCGAGTTATGCAGAAGCTTTTCAAAAGGCACGAGAAAAAGGAACGGATCTTTTTGCCATTTTGAGCTTTGAAGAAACAGAAAGAGAAGTGCTCGGAGAATTAACTCTCTATAATGCGAAGACGGGAACAAAAATACAAACAATTTCTGTCTATAGAACCGGAAATGATCGCTTTACGCAAACAATACAAAAGCTCGTATCCCAGCTGACAAAGGCGCTTCCTTTGCGCGGACGCATTATAGCACGTTCTGGCTATACCGCCCTCATTGATTTGGGAAAAACAGAGGGTATAGAAAAAAACATGGAACTAAGCATCGTAGAAAAAGGAAGGCTGAGCTTGGATTCTGCTTCCTTACGTTTGCTTACACAAGAAAATAATATACTTGGTTCTATATCGATAGAAGAAGTTGGTGAAGAAATGGCAGAGGGAAGGGTGAGCTACACTGGTTTTTTTGATAAAATAGGCGTCGGCGATGAGGTTTTTATTGCCCTTCCTCTTGAAGATACTGAAGGGAAAAATCTCTCATCAAACCAAAACACCACACCAGTGCTCATTGACTTGTTACGCTCTATTCGCTAAGTATGTGTAAACAGGCATCTATCCAATCTCGGCTGACATCAAAAAGATAATTTTGACATTCTATAAAATAAAATAGGGCTTCAATGTAGTCTCCCTGAAAATACAAGGCTTGTGCAAGATAAAAAAGCGCCTTGTAGCGAATATCTTGGCTGCGATGTATCATCAAAAAAGAGCGGATAGCTTCTTCGCTTTCTTTGAACTGCAGGTTTATAAAGGAGTTCTGTAAAATTTCTGCCAAAAGATAGGCTTCTCCTGCCTTTGCCTCAAGGTCGTCATGAAAAACCTGTGTTTTTGTTATAAGTCGTTTTTTATTGTTTTGCTTTTTTAGATTTTCAAAGGTTTTTGACTCCGCAAAAAAAACTTCGTCGAGATTCTTCTCTGCTTCATTGTTTTTTTTGGGAAGGGGGAAAAAAGATCTTTGGTCAGTATTTTGCAAGATTTGTTTTGTGTGTGCTGTATTATTTATGCCGTTGGGATGTTCTTTCGTGTTTTTCATCTGTATGTAGGCGAGGGCATTTGTACCTGGAATTATAAAAGGTATAATTTCAGCTTGCGTATCTATCGATATGAGATAATAATACATAGCTGCTCTACTTTGTGATATATCCTTGCTTAGGTCTTTGTCTATATATAATTCAGAGCTTGCATCAAGTATGGCGAGTCTTTCTAGAGATAATAGGTCTGAGTTGCTGATGGGATTTTGGCTTTTATAGAGCGCAAGTCTTTGTATTTCAGGGTTTTGTGGTTTTGTCCATGAAATGGCAAGGTTTGTATCTTCGAGGAGTCTAAGTTGCATATTGCTTACAAGGGAGCGCATTCTTTCGCTTCCCTGTGAAAAAAGCTGTAAACTTATGAGAAAGCTGAATAAAAAGCAAAGAATTTGTTTTAAATGCATTTTTTTCATATTTCCATTGTGATACATAATGAAGGATTTGACAAGAGAGCGACTTTACTTTATTCTATAGATATGTTTGTGTCAGTTGTTTTGGATCCAGGGCAGTTAGATTCTGCTCGCTCACTTTCCTCAATTCTTGCACAATATGGCTTTGAAAAAAAACAAAGGGCATGTTGGGAACATAATGGTATGAACGAAAAAAAGCTTGGTCTTTTGAAAAAAGATATCGATCGTGTAACTGACTATTACGATTCTGTCCGTCTCTACCAATACCCAATTGACGGAATGTTAGTTATAACTGAGTTGCAAAAAAAGAAGTGGAAAAAATGTATGCTTCGTTCAACAGAACGCTGACTTGCATAAAGATTTCGTAATTTCGGAAATACAGAAAAGAGGACAAAATGATAGAAGAATATAAGCCAAAAATGGAAAGTTTAAAAAAAGATGTTTTAGAAATCTGGGGGCGTCTTTGACGTTCCGAGCATAGTAAAAAAACAAAAAGAAAAAGAAGCTTTGTATGAAGATCCGCATTTTTGGGATGATAGTGAAAAGGCAGAAAAAATTGTCTTAGAGATAAAAAACTTAAAATCGCGTTATGAACCCTGGGAAAAATTGCGTGCCGATCTTGATGATTTAGAAGTATTATACGAACTGACGCTTGAAGCTGCAGATGCTGAAGCGTTTAAAGACTTTGAAAAAAACTTTGAAAAGCTCAATGCTGAATACAAGCGCCTCCATATCTTAAATCTACTTGACGGGGAAGTTGACAAAAACTCAGCTTTTTTAACGATTCACTCTGGTGCAGGTGGAACTGAATCCTGCGATTGGGCTTCTATGCTCAGTCGTATGTATACGCGGTGGGCAGAGCTAAAAGGTTATAAGCTGACTGTTTTGGACCTTTTAGAGGCAGAGGGCGGTATAAAATCTATTACCATGCAAATAGAAGGCGATTATGCATACGGTTACTTAAATACCGAAGCGGGAATTCATCGTTTAGTTCGCATTAGCCCCTTTGATTCAAATGCACGTCGCCACACCTCTTTTTCTTCGGTCTTTGTCTTCCCCGTACTCGATGACACAATCGATGTAGATATCAAAGCTGAAGATTTGCGTGTTGACACCTATCGCGCTGGTGGTGCTGGTGGTCAGCATGTAAATAAAACAGATTCTGCGGTACGTTTTACACATATACCGACTGGTATCGTCGTAGCCTGTCAATCTGAGCGAAGTCAAATTATGAATCGAGCGCAAGCAATGAACATGCTGAAGGCTCGATTATATGATTATTACAAAGAAGAAAAAGAAAAAGAAAACGAAAAGTTTGCGGGAGAAAAAAAATCCGTATCATGGGGAAACCAAATGCGCTCTTATGTGTTTCATCCCTATACGATGGTAAAAGATCACCGAACAAAATATGAAACGGGAAATATTCAAGCAGTTATGGATGGACATATCGACCAGTTTATCGAGTCTTTTTTGGCTACTAAATGGAAAGGGCTTCCAATGGGAGATGATGAGGATTGAAAATAAAAAGAATTTTTATCGTTTTATTTCTTTTTCAAAACCTTTGTTTTGCACAAACGCAAAACTGGGTTCTCGCCGCAAGTCCTTTTGAGATTCAAACCGATTTGGATACAATTCCTGAATATACTAAAAAACGTGTCGAAGAATTGCAAGTGCTTTTACCCAAAATGCTTCTCGAAAGCTTTGACAAAGATCTTACTCGAGAAGTAAGCGTTCCTGAGCTGATAGCAAAGGAGCGATATAAGCTAGAAGTAGAAAAAAGAGCTTTGTACAAGGACTATGATACAAGTATAAAAAAACGAGATGCATTTTTTCTTGAAGCTAAATCAAAATACCTTATCAACCAAAGTATAAAAAGCGAAGAAAAAAAAATCCTCGATATTGAAACTAAAATAAAAAATATACAAAAAGAAATGATAAAGCTTTCTGAAGAAAACACAGCCTTTATACCACTTCATAAAAAAATTGTTTCCTATAATAATGCGCAAGCCTTGTTTAGTCCTAGTAAAAAAACTCTAGGAGAAAAAAAAGACGAGCGAAAATCCAGTGAAGAAAAAATTGCTTTAGAACTTGAAGCTTTGGAGAAAAACATAGACGCGCTTATAGGTGCAGATATCGAAGTAAATGGTGAGTACTTACAATTATCCGTTGTTTTAGATTATTTCCCCAGCAGCCTCGGCTCTTTTTCCTTCGTTATATCATCACCGCTTTCTGACATTTCTTATGCTATTTCACAAATGTATGAAAAGCTTTTGCCAGAAATTTTAAATGAAAAACTAATAGGGCTACAATTTGCGATTGAACCTGCTGAAGTGCTCGATACACTTGTCCTTCACGTCGATGATGAAGTTTTAAAAAAGAATGAAAGCAGAGTTTTTATTTCAAAGGGTGAACACTCTATTTTTGCCGAGGCTGAGGGCTATGAACCGATATCTTTTGTTTATAACTTTGATAGCAAGTCTGACTTTGAACTTGCATTACATTTTAAAAAAACGGAGCTTAAAGAAATACGTCTCGAGGCAAAAGATTCTGATGCTTCGATTTCATTAAATGCAGAAAACCATGGTTCTTTACCAAAGCAAATAAATCTAAACCAGCAAACCTATCTTGGCCGCATTACAGATGATGAGTGGAGCAGTTTTTTTCTCTTGCAAGAAAAAGATTTTACCAAGGATACAAAACAACTATCCTACTTAAATTTTTCCATAGAAGATAAAATAAAAAAAAGCCGCGATCGATTGTATTTTTCGTATGGAGCTGTTTTATTTGCTTTACCACTGTATATTTTTTCTTTTGCTTATTATAATATGCTTTTAGACGGTTTTGCTTATGGAATGGGTGTTCCAAACAATATTGATTTTTGGGAAACATTTTCTACTATTTCTTTTGTTGGCACATCGATACTCGGTGTAAATATGGGCTTGCAATTGATTTTTTACTTAAATGACGCAAATAAAGTGATACCAAAATAGG
>JAAZLA010000020.1 GCA_012799545.1 Treponema sp. | reverse complement strand
TGAGTTAAAACCGCAGAAGAGCCCGGTAGATAAATCGTCAAAAGACTACCGTTAAACAGAATAACTTGTGTATCTGGCTTAGAAAAATCGATACGTAAGAGATTGGGTTTTTTAAAAGACACCTTCGCTGACATATTTTGTGAGCCAGCACGGATTTCCAAATCTGCTTCATAATCGGTAATATTAGCATAATATTCGGAGATACTTTTAAAAAAGTTTTGAGCGGTTTGTATCTCTTGCGCAAGCAAAGAATTGAGAGAAAAACAAGCCATAAGAACAACACTAATATAAAAAAGAGTCTTTTTTCGCATACTAATTACATTTTCCTTATACTCTATAATAAATCAGAAAAGTAGACTAGTCAAGGTCTCAGGAATCGCCCTTATGCACTTCAGCGAGATAATTAAATAAACGAATTGTTTTTAAGCCATCGAAACGCTCAAAAAAAGCCTTTCGTAGATTTTCTTTCGAAGAAAAATGTGTTTTTACAATCTTCTCCCAATCTATCCAAAACCTATCTTCCGCTAAAAAAGCATAGACCTGTGAAGAGCTGTTTTTTACTTTTTTTTCAAATTCTAAAAGCATTTCTATGCTCTTTTCCTCTCTCTCATAAAAACTCAAAAGCATTGTATTAAAAAGACTAAAAAAATCCTTAGCTGCTATATATTGTTTTTTTTCAAAGCCTTTTTTTTTCCCTCCCAGAATCTCTTCAAGAGCTGTGCCAGTGCCAAATAAAACACGTTTTGAAAGGCGTGCGGAGGGATAGACCTTTGAAGCGAGAAAAAGATAGTCTTCTATTCTCTTTTTTAAGTTAAGCTTTATAAGCGATTGCAAAAAATAAAAATCTTCCCCGGCAATTTTTTTATTCATACCACCAGAACGCACATAGGCTTCGCTCGTGCATATAATAGTCGGTCCCAAGGCAACCGGATAATACGGACTTTCTATATCAAATAAAAACCGACTATGCTCATGTAAATAGGTTTCGTAGGCATCCATAGCCTTTTTATGTGCTTTTTCTGCTGGCTCTTGATGGCTAAAACCACAAAGCGCCCACTCACTTTTATTCTTGTATTTTTGATAAAACAACGCAAGCGTATACAAATAGTTTTCGCTTACAAGACAATCAGCATCGAGGGAAGCCAAAACTTCTGCCCCAGATTTAAGCGCCCAGTCGAGAGCTATTTTTCGAGCAAGTCCCACCCCATCTTTTTTTTTGAAATAGGCTCCTTCATGAGAATAATCGAGTATATGCAGGTTCATAAAAGACCCATCAAATTCTGTTTTTTGTAAACGCCGCAATTCGTGTAGCAGTTTTGCGTTATTTTCTTTCACTTCGAGAGCATCGTTTTCTCTTGCATTAATACAACAAACAATACTAAAGGCTTGGTAGTTTTCTCCCAAATATGAAAGAGCTTTCATGGCAGATAGATGTAAGGAGCGAAGTGTTCGAAAAAAATGAGGATATTCATACGAGACGGGAATACAAAGAGCAATAGGATGCATTGGTATTTTTTCACCACAGTTTAAAAGAGAAGACTCAAGTTTTTTTTCAAGATATTTTCGCATTGCCTTGGACAAAGGCTTCTTGGAAAGAATTTTTTTTGAACTCAGATTTTCGAGATCATGTTTTTCTGCTCGCCACCCTAGTTCCCTAAGCTCTTTTTTTTCCATAATCTAAATGAGATATTTCTCTCTATACAAGATATCAATTGCCTTTGTAAATCGCTCTTCGATCGAAGCGTCGCTCTTGCTGCCATCACAGGGAATCCAGTGAATAGCTACTCCCTTTCGTTCCATTCCACGAAACCATGTTTCTTGACGTTTTGCAAACTGATGAATTGCGGTGTTGAGTTTTGAAAAAAGCGCATCCTTTGTAAGCCCTCCGAGAAGATAGAGCGACAAAAATTTATATTCGAGTCCAAGTCTTTGTAAGCGCTCATGGCTAATTCCAGAGTTTAGAAGATTTTCAACCTCTTCAATCATACCAGATTCCAAGCGTTTTTTAAGACGCTCTGTGATATTTTTTCGTAAAACATCGCGTGGAAAACTGGTTCCAAGAACAAGGGCTTTGAACTTTGCTTTACTTTCATCGCTTTGAGGTTTTGCATCACCCGCTTTTATCGATTGTTTTTTTTCAACATCAAGCCCCTGCTCTTTATAATAGAGCTCTATTTCAATAGCGCGAAGTAAACGATGCCGCTCTTCCAAATCTGTTTTATTGTGTAAGCCAGGTTTAAGCTCGCGTAAAATTGCCTCAAGTTCATCCATTGTTTTTCCGTTTAAGCTTTCACGAAGGCGTATATTTGTCGGCACCTTGATAAGGCTATAGTCTCGAATAATAGCATCGAGATACATACCTGTGCCACCGACAATCACCGGTTGAATATTTTTTTTTGCAAGGCCATTAAAAACAGAAAAAAAATCCTTTTGATAATCGTAGACGGAGTATTCGTCCCTGAGATCTGCAATATCGATGAGGTGATAGGGCACAGTTATTTCATCAAGGTCTTTTCCGGAACCTATATCCAATCCCTTGTAAACTTGCCGTGAATCTGCAGATATAAGCTCTGTAGAAAAATATTCTGCAAGACGGTTTGCAAGTGGCGTTTTTCCAACAGCAGTCGGACCGAGAAGGACAAGGGCATTGTATTTTTCTGTATTGAAGGAATATTTTTTTTGCATCTATGAGAGCATATCTTCCATGGTATAGACTCTGCCCTTTTGGACGGAGCCTTTTTTTAAGCCGTCAAAAAGCCAAGAGGCAGCATGAACAGCGCCGAGTGCAAAGCCTTCTCGAGAGCGAGCGCGATGAAGTAGCTCAATACTATCTGCATTGGAATCAAAAAAAACAGTATGTGTTCCAGGAACAGAACCACAACGAGTGCTTGAAACATGTAATTGATGGGCTTTTGGTTTTTCATGAAAGGCATCAAAGTGCATTTCTGTTTTTCCACTGTGATTTTTTAACACAAGCTTTGCAAGTTCTAGGGCTGTTCCAGAAGGTGAATCTGCTTTTTGATTATGATGTGCTTCCCAAAGAGCTACATCGTAATCATCGTAAGAGGAAAAAACCTTTGCCGCTTCGGCAACGACCTTGTAAAATAAATTGACACCTATGGAAAAATTTGCTGCGTAAAAAAGCGAAGAACTATGTTTTGCAACGAGGTCTTGCACTTCAGAAAGATGAGAAAGCCAGCCTGTTGTTCCCACGACAAGCGGAATTCCAAGCGGTATAATTGCTTTTATATTTTCAAATGCAGCATCGGGATGAGAAAAGTCTATAACTACTTCGCTTTTTGTTTCTTGCAAAGCCGCTACAATATCTGCAGGAGATGAAATAAAATGACTTGCATCCTTTGCATATGAATCGATAGTTGCTGAAATTTCAAAACCTTTTTTCTTAGCTTCTACTTCTATCATATGTCCCATTTTTCCATAGCCAAGTAATGCTATCTTCATCTTATACCACCTCTTCTAATAAATAAGTTTGTTATCTATAAATGATTTATGTAATACTTGCACAACTTCATTAACTTCAGTTTCTTCAACAAGCATACTCACATTCACCTTCGATGCACCCTGGCTTATCATTTGCACATTGATTGCATTATCTTGCAGGGCTTTAAAACAAGCGGACAAAATACTACTCGAACGTTTTACATCGCAAATAATCGTTACGATTGCTTTCTTTGTTTTGAGTTCTACATCAGCAACATTTTGTAAGTCCGCTATAAGCGGTTCCAAATTTTGGTTTGTATTGACGGTAAGTGAAACAGAAACCTCGCTTGTTGCAATCACATCGATGCTTATATCCCACTTGAGAAAATTGTTAAAAATATGTGCGAGAAAACCTGAGGCGCCGAGCATACGCGTTGAAACAAGGTCGATTATCGTAACGCCTTTTACCGCGGTAATAGCACGAACCGGGGAAACTTCACCCTTGTGTTTTTCTACAATGATAGAACCAGGGGAAGCAATATTATAAGAATTTTTTACTCGAACGGGGGTACCTGTTTTTCTACACGGTTGCATTGAACGAGGGTGCAAAACTTGAGAGCCAAAATAAGCAAGCTCAGCTGCCTCCTCGTAGGTTACCTCTTCTATGGGGCGTGCATCTTTTACAATACGTGGGTCAGTCGTTAAAATACCGTCGACATCCTTCCAAGTTTGTACTTCTTCAACATTGAGGGCTGCTCCAAGCATAGTCGCTGTTAAATCCGAACCACCACGACCAAGCGTTGTAATATATCCATTTATATCTTTTGCAATAAATCCCGTTACAATAGGTATTTCTTTTTGCCTTCCTGCAGTATAGTCTTCAAAAGCCTTTGGGATAGCAGTCCACACAGAGTCTTTGAGTTCCGCACTCATAAAATTTGAATCGGAAATAAAGCCTGCATCCCAAGCATCGTAAAATCGAGCGGGACTTCCTTTTTTGTCTAGGTAGAGTGCCATCATGCGTACAGATAAACGCTCGCCAAATGAAACAAGGTAATCTCTCGTACGCTTTGTAAGTTCTTTTAGCATAGAAATACCCGTCAAGAGGGTTTTCAGCTCTTCCAATAACGCTTCGATTTCTCTCGCATCAATTGCAAGTTCTTTCGCTGTATCGATATGTAGCTTTTCAACAGAAGAAATATCCACCCTTCCTTCTACAGCAAGGTCGGAGGCTTCGAGCAAAAAATCAGTCGTATCTCCCATGGCAGAGAGAACAACGAGAGGCTTTTTTTCTTTATAGGCTTCTATAATAGAAGCAACGTGTTGTATTCGTTCAGCTGTGGCAAGAGAAGAGCCACCAAATTTCATTACTATCATAAAAAAATACTATCATATTTTTATTTTTTAGACTATAGTAATGAAATGTTTAGAAAAGCAAGTCTCATAATTTACAAACAAAAACCCGCAGTCATTCAAGCGATAGAAGATAAAATTTCAATTTCTTTTGTATCTGGTTTTAAAGGGGGAAAAGCCCTCATAGAAAATCAAAAGGTACGCGACAAGGATATTCTTTTTTTACATCCCGGTCCTGCTGAAAATCTTGCAAATCTTGTAACAGAAGATAATATAAAAGCATCGGATACATTTACAAAGGCAATTATAGAAACATGGGAACTCTTAGACGAAGAAGATCAACAGGCATTTCGATTTGATGAAATAGCTGAGCTAAGTATCGATACAAAGGTACTAGAAAACATCTTTCCCCTATACTTTAGCCTCATCGATTCTGTCTATTTTAAAACGGAGCAAAAAGAAAGCCAACTTTTTTTTACAGCCCGATCAAAGGATGAGGTAGCCGCTCTTTTAGAAAAAGAAAATGAAAAACAAAACGAGGCTGCTATAAAAGATGCTTTTATAAAACGATTGCGCAAAAAAAATGTAGACTTAGAAAGCGATGCAAAGTTTTTACAAGAAATAGAAGCCTTTGCACTCGGCAAAACGGATAAACCAAAATACCTCAAAGAAGCACATGTAAAAGAAACGATTGAAGAAGCGCACAAACTCCTTTTAGATGTCGGATTTTGGACAATGAGCAAAAATCCTTATCCCACGCGGCATGGGCTTTCGATGCATTCGAGTACGAGTTTTTTAGACTCCCCTCCCCATGAAGACGACCGCATAAAACTCGAGCACCTCGCCTATGCAATCGATAATGAAGGTAGCACCGACCCTGACGATGCAATAGCCTATGATGGCGAACACTTATGGATTCACATAGCAGACCCAGCTTCAACAGTGCTACCGGATTCAGCTATAGATAAGGCTGCCAGAAATCGCGGAGCGACCTTGTATATTCCAGAAGGAGCAAGCCGTATGCTCTCTGAAAAAAGCCTCAAGGACTATGCCCTCGGTCTAGAAGGAGAAAACTCCTATTCTCGAGCGCTCTCATTTAAAATACGCATAACAGAAGATGCTGCTATCGAAGATATAAGTATCCTTAAAAGCTTTGTAAAAGTAAAACGCCTTTCATATAAAGAAGCTGATGAGCAAAAAAACAGCTCTCAACTCGCCCCACTCTTTCACCTTGCAGAAAAAAACTTCATCAAAAGAAAGAATGCCGGTGCAATACAGATCCAATTTCCGGAGGCTTCAGTTGTTCTTAAAAAAAACGAAGGAGCTGATCCAAGCGTCGAAATTACAGCACTTGTAGAATATGAATCCTTTGCTCTTGTTCGCGAAATGATGCTTTTGGCAGGAGAGGCTGCAGCTCGTTTTGCTTTTAAAAACAATATTCCCTTTCCCTATGTCTCTCAAGAAGAACCCGACATTCCCAAAAAACTACCCGACGGTCTTGCAGGCCAATATCGCCTAAGAAAAAGCATGAAAGCTCGCTCTCTTGGTGTAACACCTTCGCAACACGCAAGCTTAGGTCTCTCTTTTTATAGCCAAGTTTCAAGCCCACTTAGACGCTACTCCGACTTAGTCGCTCATCAACAAATCCGTCTCTTTTTAGATAACAAAACAGTATTGACGGGAGATGCGGTTTTGGAAAGAATATCTCAAGGTGATGCTGCAAGCCGCGCTATAATGAGGGCATCTCGGGAAAGTGAGCTTCACTGGAAACTCGTCTACCTTTTACAAAACCCTGAATGGGAAGGAAGGGGTATTATTCTCGAACAAAAAGGAAAAACAGCCATTGTTTTTATAGAAAGCCTTGCAATGGAAGCGAGCGTACATGCTCCGAAAGCAGAGCTCAACGACGAAATTTTTCTTCGTGTTGGAAAAATTCAACTGACAAAACTAGAAGTGCAATTTATAGAAGCTTAAAAAACTTTCCTTTAAAAAAAAAGCTGCCAACACAAAAATGATGGCAGCTTTTCAATTTCCAAATACTATTTATTCGGATTTTACAACTTCGCAGATGTTTAGTTCTGTATCTTTATCAAAGAACTTTCCTTTTTCGAGAAGTGGTGTAAAGTTTGCTGTGTCCCCGATTTGATATTTGTTATCAGGTTCTACAACAGCGATAATCTGTTGTGTCTTCGTTTGGAGGTGAAGATGTGTTTCTGCTCCAAGCGGTTCAATAACAGAAATTTTCATTTGCATATTATTCACTGGGGCTGGTGTTTTAACATAAGTTAAATCCTCAGGTCGGAATCCAAAAAATACTTCTTTTCCAATGTAGTTTTTAAGTGTTTTTGCTTGCTCTTCGTTTGGAATTATTTCAAAAGAGCCTTCATCAGCAATCAATTTTCCGCCCTTTTCAATAATCTTTACAGTAAGGAAGTTCATAGGTGGAGAACCGATAAAACCTGCAACAAATTTATTGATTGGATGGTTATAGAGATACAAAGGAGATCCAATTTGTTGAATCTTTCCGTCTTTCATAACAACAATTTTGTCTGACATAGTCATAGCTTCAATCTGGTCGTGTGTAACGTAGATCATTGTAGCCTTAAGTCTATGGTGAAGATCAGAAATTTCAGCACGCATTTGTACACGAAGTTTAGCATCAAGGTTTGAAAGCGGTTCGTCAAACAAGAAAACCTTTGGGTTACGAACAATAGCACGTCCTACAGCAACACGTTGTCTTTGTCCACCAGAAAGAGCCTTTGGTTTTCGGTCGAGTAATTTTTCAATGTCGAGAATTCGAGCTGCTTCGTTTACTCGTCTTTCAATTTCAGCCTTATCTGTTTTTCGAATTTTAAGACCAAAAGCCATATTGTCATATACTGTCATATGTGGATACAGTGCATAGTTTTGGAAAACCATAGCAATGTTTCTGTCTTTTGGTGGAACATCGTTCATTAACTCACCGTCAATGTACAATTCACCTTCAGTGATATCTTCGAGACCAGCTATCATTCGGAGCGTAGTAGATTTACCACAGCCGGATGGTCCAACAAAGACGACAAATTCTTGGTCGTCTACAACAATGTTTGCATTGTCAACTGCACGGAAAACGTTATCGTATACTTTTCCAATGCCCTTCAGTTCTACTTTAGCCATAAAGCAAAACCTCCTATCTTATATTATACATTTAATTATAAACCTAAAAAACAAATCTGTCAAACTAAACCAGAGATTTATAGATAAAAAAGTTAAACAAAAGTGATATTGTCCTAAGGAAACGCAAAAACCAAAAAAAGCTATCTTTATCGATATTCCTTCATAAAAAATATAAAATATATAATAACTGCTAAGAGTGGCACCAAAGAAAAAGAAGTAAAAAGAACAGGGTATCCGAAATATTCTATAACAAGACCGCCGATGAGGTTGCCGATTATGCTACCCGCACCTATTGCAACGATAGAATATAAGGTCATTCCAACAACAAGATTTTTCCTCGGCGTGTGTTCTGCGACAAAAAAAATTGCGGCTGGATGATACAAGCCATAGGTAAAGGCGTTGAAAAGCTGGGCAATAAGGGCACCGGTAAAGTTTGGTATGAGAATATAGGTAATAATCCGCACAAAGACAAAAAAAGTGCCAAAAACAAGGAGTCTCATACTACCGTAGCGACGTAAAAATCGATTTGCAAAAAACATAAAGGGTATTTCGGCAATAGCTGCAAGCGCCCATAAGAAACCTGAAGCTTGTAAACCAAGATATTCATAAACATACATGGAAAAAAAACGTTGAGATGGGGTCATTCCTAAATAGCCACAAAAAATAAGAAAAAGACCTACCCAAAAAACTTTGGGGAAGTTTTTAAATGCGTTAAAGAAGGATTTTTTTTCCTCGAATTCTGTTTCTACATGGACTTCTGCATCAGGAGGCTGTCTTTTTATTAAGCCTGGAATAAAAAGAATTGAAAGAGCAAAAAGAAGGGAGGGTATACACATCCAGAAAATAATAGTGTTTTGTGATGCCTGTTCTGGCTTTACAATAAATTGCAAAAACAAGCTCATAAGCACAAAGCCTATGGAACCCATAACGCGCACTCTGCCATATTTTGTATGCTCATCACCGAGAAGGAGGTTTGTCATAGAATCTGAAACCGGTACAATACCTTTATAGCCTGTTGCATACATAGCAAGCAGTATAGCAGTCATTGTAAAACCGCCTATTTTAACAAGGGGAAAAGGCAAAAGTGATAAAATAATACCTGAAATAAATAAAAAGGGTCCATGTAAACCTTTTTTAGAGATAAATGGACTCAGTAGAAAAGGAAAAACAAGACCAGCAACTTCAAAAAGGGCAAGCAAATAACCGACATGGCTTGGGGTAAAACCCATGGAGCGCAAAACAAGGGGTAAATAGACATTGATTACACCATAAATTGCAAAAAGTAAAAATATAGGTGCAGACATTTTCATAGGTTTTTCCTTAATTTACTAGAGTATAAATATCTATATTTTACTTTGTAATATTTTCTGGAACAAAGAAAACAAGGGCTGATAAAGGCGCAATATCGATTGTTTTTCCTCCGTATTCTGAGCTATCGAAAGAAAAGCCATCTATACTTACTCTCTCCCCATGAACATAAACCTTTGCCTGAGAAAAATCAATATTCAATTCAACACTAGAAATGGTTTTTCGTGCATTAAAAATAAGATAACAAACTTCATCAAAACCTTGGTGTTTAAGATTTATAGTATACACCAAAAGAAGGTCGGAGCTTTGTGTTTGTAAAAAATGAACTGAAGACTCAACGAGTTCTTTAGTATGCAGGCGAAAATGCGGCATTTTTTTTCTCAAGGCAATAAGTGAGCGAACAAAGGCATTTAGTTTTTCCCTTTGTGCATCTAAGGTCCACGAAAAAGAGTTTATAGTATCACTTGCTTTATATGAATTTTTAATAAAATTGCCATGTATATCGGAACTATCAAAATCCCCAATTGAATCTTTTGGCTTTGTACGTGCATTTTCCTGTCCTGCTTGTATAAATGGTATTCCCTGACTCGTAAACAATAAAACATGAGCAAGGCGAAGCCGCGCGTAAAGCTCATCAAGATGCATACTATTCGAAAGATCAAAGTTCATATTGTGTGCTATAACGTCATGTAAAGTTAAACCGTCATGGCATTCAAAATATTGTACAGAACGTGCTGGACTATTTACTTTAAAATTAACTTGTGGAAGAGCACAGACATTGTAAAAAAGGTCCTTTGTAAAAATGGAGCCGCCGGTTAAAAAACCTTTGAGATCTTCATTCGGTCCACCACCTTTTGCAAGGTCGCGAAACTCATCGTTAAAGACAGAGACTTTTTGTGTTTTTGTCATAAAATTTTGGTCCATACCCTGTGTACCCTTTGGACCATTGTACATTTTCCAGCCTTCCCCAATAAACAAGATATCTTTATTGTATAAAACGCAGGCGTCATAGGCATCTAAAACTGTTTGACTGTCCATAAGTCCCATTAGGTCAAAACGAAATCCATCTACGTGGTATTCCTTAACAAGATATACTAAGGAGTCGTGAATGAGTTTTCGAGCCATTATCCGTTCACTTGCTATATCATTTCCGCAGGCAGAATTATTTAAAAAACTACCATCTTGTTTTGATAATCGAAAATAATAATGCGGAACAATGTCATCCAAAAAATCTGTTTTTGCCATGTGGTTGTAGACAACATCGAGGATAACCCGAAGTCCTTGTAAGTGTGCTTCCTTTATGAGCGTTTTTAACTCGGATATACGACAATAGGGATCGTGAGGATCTGAAGCATACCAACCCTCTGGTGTAAAATAATTGTGTGGATCATAGCCCCAGTTATAATTATTATTGTACAGGGCTGTTGATTTTTCAAAATCGAGCTTTGTCTCATCGTTGTTATAAAAATTTAATACAGGCAATAACTGGATATGCGTTATACCCATTTTTTTTAGGTAGGGCAGTTTTTGAACAAAGGCATTGTAAGAACCTGGATGTCCAAGTAGGTTCGCCTTATCTAAGCGAGCGTCAGGAGCTATAGTAAAGTCTCGAACAGATACCTCATAGATAATTGCATCGGTGTAATGATTAAAAGGAGCTAAGGCAGAAAGGTTTTCTTCGTAAGGATTTTCCTTACTCCACCCACCTTTCGGGAGATAGGCAGGGGAATTTGGATTAATAATAGCAGCTCGTCCGCTTGTATTGTCATTTGTAAAGGCTGCCATTGATAAGGCATAGGGATCGAGGCAAGAGAGGCTTCCCTTTTCTGTAGTAATTTCATACTCATAAAACATAGTGTCGAGGGGAACATCCACTGAGCAACGCAGTGTCCAAACTCCTGTTTTTCTATCGATTATAAGAGGGAAATTATAAGAGAAGTGCTCGGTTTTTCCGTCATCAAAAAGAAGTACGCGCACCTTTGTCGCTGTCGGTGCCCAAATAGAAAAATGTGCGGTATGCGTTTCTTCGTCATAAAAGCAACCCAAGGGTGTTGAAAAGGAAGGTATTGTTTTTTCGCAAAGCTTCCAAAGTCTCTGTTTTTTCATAGCTTATTCTAAGACTAAAACAAAAAAAAGACAATGGACCATAGCATTGTCCTTTTTCTTTTCTTCTTTTATACTGAGCTAATGAAAAAAAATCTCTATTTTGATTGTGCAGCGACTGCCTTATATGATGAAGCTATCATAAAAAACGCTTTGGAAAAAAGCTTGTGTTTTTTTGCAAATCCCTCAAGTCTTCACAAAAAAGGACTTGAGGCAAAGCAATGCTTAGAAGCATGTAGAGAAAAAGCGGCAAAATCCTTGGAAATACCTGCAGAACAGCTTTTTTTTACATCTGGCGGAACAGAGGCAAATCAGATTGCGATTCTCTCGCTTTTAACTCGGCCAAGCAAGGGTTCTATACTCATATCGGCGATCGAACATCCAGCGGTACGCGAACAGGTAAAAATGCTTGAAAGCTCTGGCTGGTCTGTACAGACTATCCCCGTCAATACTGAGGGTAGTATCAATCTCAGGAGTTTGAGAGAAAAACTCTCGGCAGATACAGCCCTTGTTTCTGTTATGGCGGTAAATAATGAAACGGGTGCAATACAACCGATTGAAAAAATAGGAGCTCTTTTACAGGAGGTATATGAGGGGAAGCGAAAACCGCGCTTTCACGTTGATGCGGTGCAAGCTATAGGTAAAATTCCTTTTTCTCTAAAACAGACCGCTATCGATTCTGCAGCATTATCTGCGCATAAAATAGGTGGACCAAGAGGCGTCGGCGCCTTGTATACAAAAAACCAAATGGAAAGTTTTCTAAGAGGCGGAAATCAAGAAAAAGGTCTACGAAGCGGAACTGAAAATCTTTTTGGTATCTATGCCTTTGCTGATTGCTTGGAAAAATATACGATAAGGAAAAAAACGCAGGCTTTTGAGCGCTATGAAAAACAAAAAACACTCACCGCATTTTTTATAGAGGAAGTAAGAAATCTAAAGACTGCTACAATTATACCGGAAACACGAACGGGAAAAGAAGGTGAGTCATTTTCTCCGTGGATTGTCCAAGCCGCATTTCAAAATATTCCAGCACAAGTGCTTATTCGGGCACTCAGCGAGCATGGTGTTTGTATTTCCAGCGGTTCAGCCTGCTCCTCGAAAAAACTTTCTCGACCAGTTTTAGAAGCAATGAAGCTTCCAAAAGAGCAGATACAAAATGCGGTTCGCTTTTCCTTTTGCCCAAGCCATACGAGGGAAGATATTGAAAACCTGTTAGTGCTGCTCAAGAACACCGTTAATCAATATGGCTAAACACTCTGAGTATATCATTTTCTCGCTCTTGTAAATCTTGAGGAAAATTGACATAGGTTTTAGAAGCGCTTTGTTTTTGAGATTTTTCTTGCGTCATGCTATGAAGTAATTCTTTTTTTATAGGGCTACCTTTTAAAACCATAATAGTATCAGCAAGACTTAAAGCTTCTCGAATATCATGACTGACAAGGATAATCGTTCGCCTATCTTCTTCGTGTAAGCTCTGTAGTAGATCCATGAGTTGCAATTTTAGCACAATATCTTGAGACTGGAAGGCTTCGTCCATAAGCAAGAGTGGTGATGGAAAAAGAAAGGCACGAGCGAGGGCAAGTCGCTGTCGCTCTCCTCCAGATATTTCTGAGGGGAAACGTTTTGCGTAGTCGATGAGATGCACTTTTTCAAGCATGGAAGCTACTTTTTCTTTTGCAAGATTTTTATCGGTGTATAGTTTTTCAATAACAAGGGATAAGTTTTTTTCTAAGCTCAGCCAAGGAAGCAAACGCGGTTCTTGAAATAAATAACTAAGCGCGGTAATTTTGGATATTTTTCCACCGTCGATCGGAAGCAATCCAGCTATTGCATGAAGTAAACTTGTTTTTCCGCAACCAGAGGGTCCGAGAATTGCATGAATCAAAGAGGCGTCAAAAACATGTGAAAAATCTCTAAACAGCAGCTTCTCATTTCGAGTGAGGGAGAGTTTCTCTATTTTGAGGCTAAGCGCCTTCTCTTGTGTGTTATTTGAACTAGGCATCTTTTTCTCTCCACTTCATACAGTTTTTGAAAAGGGCAGATAACAACAACTCTAAAACAAAACTCAAAGCGATAATTAAAAGGCTAATAGCAAAGACGTCAGCTGTTTCTATATGCACCTTTGCAGTTTGCAAACTTGTACCTATAGCACGCTTTGGCAAGCTTATCACTTCTGCTGCAACAACAACCTTCCAGCTTAAACCGAAGGCTGATAGGGCACCGGAAGCAAAGGAAGGAAAGACAGAAGGCAGATAGATATGTAGGATTTTTTGCTTTTTTGTAAGGCCATAAACTCGGGCCATTTGCCTTAGTTTTATATCAATATTTGCAATGCCGAGAGCAACGGAAGATGTAATTATGGGCAGGGTCATAAGCACAGAAACAAAGATGGGCACTTGAGACGTTGTAAACCAAAACAGCGCGAGTAAAATAAAGGAGACGACAGGAGTTGCCTTGATAACTGAAAGAGGCATTTTAAGTAGGAGAGAAAAACTTTTACTAAAACCGATTGCGATACCAAGAATAATTGAAATCACAAGCGAATATAGAAAAGAAAGGATTGTTCGCAGGATAGTATAAAACACATGTTCCCAAAACAAGTTTTCTTTTATAAGTAAAAGAAATCGCGTAAAAACGAAAAGAGGTGATGGTAAAATAAGACTCGAAGCAATATGAATTGAAGCGAGATACCAAACGCATAAGAGTATCGCCGTTGGTACAAAAAAGACAAAAAGTATTTTTTTCATTCGCTTCAACTCATATTTTTATTTACTTAATTAAAATAAAAACTGTCGTCAGGTAGTTTCCCACCGATTGATTCAGGTGCAAAGTCTAAAAAAACAGAGAGTAAATCTTCTATGTCTTTTTTTGCATCAACTGCACTGCTATATGCAAAAGCAGAAGTGGGAATAGACTTTGTTACAATCGGCGCTTTTAAGCCCAAGGAATATTTTTCAACAAGCTGTCCTGCTTTCTCGGGATTTTTATTGGTATAGTCTATTGCAGCCGCAACTTCTTTTAAAACCTTTTCTACCAAGTCTTTATTTTCTTCTACAAAAGATTTACG
>JAAZLA010000145.1 GCA_012799545.1 Treponema sp. | reverse complement strand
CGAGGGCAGAAATGGAAAAAAAATTGCACATCGAAAAAACTTCTTTGCTTAGAAAGTTAAATGGTTTTATCGAAAAAGGGCTCATTAAAAAAAGAGGTAGCGGTCCAAATATAAACTATTATCTCTAGCTATAAAGGGAATGTGTTTTTCTATCGTTTTTAAGCCTTTGTTTGATTCTGCCTGATATCATGCAATAAGTGTGTAATTTATAAATCTTAATTGAACTCTACGTTCAATTAACGTTCAATTGGCGTTCAATTAGCAGAAAAATATATTCTACTAATCATTTCTGTTGATTCAATCCTTAGCTTATCGTCTAACAGTATCCTTCATTCGTTTGACCCGTCAACATCGGTGAAACGTTTCCGTTTTTCATCGCTTAGATGTTTCCGCTTTTTTACTGTTAGACTTGTTCTATAAATTTATTAAAGTTATCTGTTTCTTTAAAGCTAACATCATTGCCGAGAGCTTCAAAGTGTTTTTTTCCACAGGCAATTTTTCCGCTTTCTGATGGACGCAATGCATCAAAGGCTATGTTCCCTTTTGTTTCTACTACAAAATAAAGTTTCTCTTTACCCTCTGCATCGATTAATACAACCCAGTCCGGATTGTATGTTCCCAAAGGAGTGTTAATTTTAAACCAGTTAGGTAGTTTTGCATATAATTTAACACTATCATTGTTTTCAAAACTTGCAGCAAAACTTTCTTCATTCGCACTATCATAGACGACATGAGAATAAACTGATTTTTTGCTCTCTATCATATTTCTATTTAAGTAACCGGATAATTCCTCTGTCTCAAAAAGTTCTTGTGCATAAAATGCGTCGCCACCAATCTTGGTGTATTTAATGCCATCAACAATCATATGTCTCATTTTGCTACGAATAATTTGCGCTACCTGTTCCATATATCTTTGAGGATTTTTCTTAAATAAATCTAATGTATTACTTTTGAGCAGTATATCTACAATAGTTTTTCTCGTTAGGTTTGTTTCATTTTGTAGATAGCTTATAATATCAGGTAGATTTTCCTGGAGGCTTTCTAATCCTACAGCACCTCTCATTGATTCCTCTGGACTGACTCCCCCTTCTGTGATATTTAAACGAGCTTTGGTAAAAACAAGTTTTGAAGAACTTACTAAAAGTGTATACTCAATTTCCTGGCAACATTCTTTTATTAGTTTTTCACTTTCAAAATCTACTGAATAGGTTGTTTTATATTTTACCCTATCCCAAAGATTTTTAAATTCAGGATCAAGATAGATTTGCTTGTTTAGTTCGATTGTTCTTTTATCGCTATTATTTTTAATATTTAGATTACTTGCTACTTTTCTAACCAAGACGATAATTTCTGCTTTTATAGGTTCAAATTCTTCCGAAACTTCTAGTATGTTTTCCTTTAATGCATACTTTAATGTATCTTGTACCTTTCCGTTATCGTCAATATATCCTTTGGTAACAAAATCTTTATAGATTTTTTCAGAGGATTCTTGTCCAAGATGTTTTATACTTCCATCTTCTTGTTTTACTGGAATATTTGCAAATAAATGACTTTCTATAATGCCAAATCTAATGCCGCTTTCTGTTTCGTATTCTTTCTGCAAGGCATCTGCAAAGTCTTCATAGCTTTCATTTGCCATAACGGTTAAAGTGTTAATTAAAAAACCGTGTTGCCGTTCTCCTTCTTGATTTACACAAAGGCGAAGTCCTCGACCTATCTCCTGCCTTTTTTTCACTTCACTTTTTGTTTCGTTCAATGTACATATTTGAAATACATTGGGGTTATCCCAGCCTTCTCGAAGTGCTGAATGAGAGAATATAAATCTAAGCTTAGTGTCAAAAGATAATAATTTTTCTTTATCTTTCATTATAAGGCTATAGGCATCCTCGTCGTCTTGAGTGGTTCCGGATGTATCTTTAAGTACACCTTTTTTATCTGTAGAAAAATAACCGTTGTGTACATCTTCAGCTGCAGTTTCTAAATCTATATCTTTAAAAAGCGTATTATATTTAGGTTGCTTAATAAGCTCAGTATAGTTTTTTTCAAAAAGTTTCGCGTAAACACCTTTTTGAGGATTCCCATCTCCGTCATAATAACGGTAGTTTGCCACCTTATCTATAAAGAAAAGACTTAGAACCTTTATACCTTGTTTGTTAAGTATCAACTCTTTGTTTAAATGTTCCTCTATTGTTTTTCGTATCTGTTGTTCTTTGATAGCTAGATCATCCACATCGCCGAGAGCTTTTCCTATACGCAGAATATCTGGCTTACTTGTAAAAGAAAGATATTCATTT
>JAAZLA010000144.1 GCA_012799545.1 Treponema sp. | reverse complement strand
TCGATCGAATCTTCTATAACAACTAAACGGGAATATCCAGATTTTTCAAAGGCTTCGATGCTTTGGTGTAAACTCGCATTTATATTGCATGTTTTTATAAGAGAGCGATGTCTCATAATATCTTTTGCGCGCAGGTCATTGAGTTCAAAAATATTATAGAGCATATCTTTTTCACCTAGTTCTAGGGTACCTTCTTTATCTCCCAAGGCGATGAGGGTTTTTAGTTCTTCTTCTGTGATAATCGGGTCTTTGTTTTTCCATAAAGCGCCTTCGATTTTATTGATGCCCTTTTGTAAAAGTGAAAAAAGAAAAGCAATGGGTTTAAAGAGAAAAAGGAGAACAGTAAGAATAGGGGCGGACAGGAGGCTTGCTTCCTTGGGGTAAAGTGCTGCAATATTTTTGGGAATAATTTCGCCAAAAAGTATAATCAAAATAAACATAATCAAGGTTGCCCATAATGCACCTTGGGGTCCAATAAGGTCTATTGCAAGTGCTGTGGCAATAGCAGAGGAGAGAGTGTTAAAAAAATTCGAACCAATTAAAATAATACTTATTACTTGGTCCATAGAATTTTTTAATATTGCGATGCGCTTCCCTTGTTTTCTTTCAGTTTTAAGAAGTTGTTTTAATTGTGCTTTATTTAGGGATAAAAGTGCCGTTTCAGCAAAAGAAAAAAAGGCACTAAAAAAAAGTAATAGTATAATAATAAAAACCATTTTTCTCCTAAACCCTAGCTACCCATCCACTTGTATAAAAAGCGAAACGAGAAGGATTTTTTGTTTTTCTTTTTTTTCAATTCTAAGACTATAGTCCTCAAAAAATAATTCTTGCCCTTCTTCTGGTAGCTCGTCGAGTTGTTCATGTATAAAACCTGCAAGCGTTTCATAGTTTTCAGAGATTAAGTGCAGTCCTGTTTTCTCATTTATGTCAAAGAGCCTCGAGTTCCCAGATATTAAAAAATGGTTTAGAGAAACATTTTGAATTTCGGGGCTCTCTGAGCTGTCATATTCGTCATACATTGTCCCAAAAATTTCTTGGGTAAAATCTTCCTTTGTTACCAAGCCACTTGTTCCAGAATATTCGTCAAGCACTATTGCAATGCTTTGATTATGCTGTCGGAATAGTTCTTGAATTTGCGACATGCGTGTTGTCTCAAGAATGTAAAGCGGCTCTCGCATTATTTTTTTTACTGTAAAGGATTTTTTGTCACAAATAAAAGGTAACATATCTTTTACATGCAATATGCCTAAAACATTGTCAATGGTGTCTTCTACTACAGGAAACTTTGAAAGATGTGTTTTTTGTGAAAGCTCCATTATGCTCGTGTAGCTGGCATCAGATTTTACAAAGGTAATTTGCATACGAGGCATCATGATATTTTTTGCGTCGAGGTCGGTAAACTTAAAAACACGGTGGAGCATTTTTTTTTCAATTGCCTCAACAACGCCTTCTTCTTCACCTATTTCTATGAAGTGAATAATTTCTTCTTCACTAAAGGTTTTAGTTTCAGCCTTTTTTTTTATACCGAGAAGTTTTAAAAAAAAGTTTGAAAAAAAACTGAAAAATATTACAACGGGTCTTAATATGAGGGAAAAAAATTGGATAAGGCCAGAAAATAAAAATGCTATTGTTTCGGGATGATGGCTACCGATTGTTTTCGGGCTTATTTCCCCAAAAATAAGAAGTACTAAGGTAACAATGCCTGTTGCGATACCTATGGCAGCGTTACCAAAAAGTTCGAGGCAAATTGCCGTTATTACTGTAGAAAGGCTTATATTTACAATATTATTTGCTATAAGAATGGTGTTTAGTAAAAGTTCTTTTTTTTCTAGAAGTTTTGAGCTTCTCATCGCTTGTTTGTGCCTTTTATCTTTAAGTAAGCGTAAACGTAAGGTGTTTATGGATGAAAAAGCAGATTCGGATGCTGAAAAAACCATTGAAAGAAAAATGAGGACTCCTAAAAAAATCAAGAGTCCTATAAACCAAAGTGAAGAGAGAGAGTTAGTTCGCATTGTCCTCAGTTAGATATTCTTCTGAGAAGTCTGTATTTTGCTTCTCTGCCATTTCAAGCTGAATCATTGAAATAATTTGTTGCACGTTTTGTGCAATTTCGGATTCGGGATCTACATCATAGGCAAGTTGCAAATAGGCAATTGTTTGCTCATCTTCTAATCCCATTTGTGCGTTTAAGTAGGCAGCGGTATAGTATGCTTCTTGAGAATCTTTTTTAGAGATTTTTTTATTTTCTGCAACTTCAACAAGCATTTGTATTGCATTTTCATAGTCACCTGCATACAAGGCTTCCATCGATTTAGGATAAGTAAGTTGCAACAAGTATTTTTCATATAGTTTTGTTGTATTATCTGGATCGTGTTCTGGAATTTGTGCAATTAATTCTGAATGAAGATAGGTATAGTCGGAGTTCAGTTGGTTTAAGATTGTGTCTACAAGTTTTGCTTTTTTAGGTCCTTCTGCCTTATCCATTTTTTTTACCGTGGAGATAATAGTTGTTGATTTTTTCTTGGATTTTTGAATTTGCTTTATAAAATCAGCAGCTTTTTCGGCATCACTTATTTCATCATCAGCTATTTCATTATATTTATCTATAACATAACCTTCTTTGGTTGTGAGAACAGCTGACGGAATACCCTCAAGGGCAAAACGATTTGCCACATCATAATTTCTATAAAACTGTTCTTCTGTGATGAGGTCTTCATCTTCTGGGAAGTCGAGTTGAACTAAGATATATTCTGAGGCAATTTTTGATAGAAATGGTTTTGAAGGGAAAATGTCGTTTGAAAGTGCTATACTTACCTCATCCCAGTCTGATCCAACAAAAAACAAGAGAATGTTTTTGTTTTCTTGCTCAGCAAGCCCTTGTGCTTCTTCGTAGTCGTACAACCAGTGTGCTTCTGTTGGGGTACTTGAACAGGCGATTAGCAAAAGGATTATTACTAGAAAAGGGATCAACTTGCTAATTGATTTAAATGTAATTGATTTCATTACTGCTCCTAAGAAAAGTCAATGAGAAAAGCAGTTTTTCAATTTGACTTTTATATAAATTTAAAATAAATGAACAGTGCTCTTTATTGCAAAAAGCACTGTTTTTTCTATACCATACCATAATAACGAACTTAATTAAAAAAAGATACACCTGCACTAAAAATATCTTGGTTTTTGTTTCCTGGGATGTTTTTTAAGAGTTCAGTTGCATTTTTTATTTCTTTAAAAGAAATACTTCTTTCATTATGTGCCATTTTTCCCAGTATTTTTCCACTTGGGTCGGTAAGACCTTCAATTGCATAAAAAGATGCACTTGGGTTTTGAGTTTCCGTTTTTGCTATTATGCCATCTGCATCTACGTATTGGGAAAAAACTTGTCCATTTTTGAACAATTGCTTTGCAACTTCTTTTTCAAGCACAAGACGTCCATCTGTGCTTGAAAAAGGCAAGCGATAGATGCTGTCTTTTAAGCTTTCTTTTGGTGCCCAGGGAGAAATAGCTGAGATGATTTTTGTATCAAGCATTCGAGATATATGTTTTCCAATTCTGTTTGCGACCAGTATTGGTCCGGTAGTGTTTTCTTGAACTTTGCCAAAGGGAATGAGTCCTGAGCGTAAAAGTGCGTGAAAGCCATCTCCGATACCAAGTATGAGGCGATCTTTTGACAAAAATTGCATAATAGCATCTTTTATAAGGGGATACTGGAGTATTGATGCGGTGTATTTACCAAGTCCATCTGGTTCACCTGCAAGACTAAAGCCGCCAGAAAATGCAAGAATTTCAGCTTCAAGGATGGCTTTTTTCAAAGCTTCAAAGGATTCAATTGTAGACTCCTCGGTTTTATTTCTGAAAACAAGCGTTTTTGTTTTCGCCCCAGCGAGAGTAAAGGCTCTTTCCATGTCGTATTCGCCGTTGGTTCCAGGGAAAACCGGAAGTAAAACAAGTGGTTTTTTTTCTTTTATATGATAAAAATTTTTATTTTTTAAAGCCCTATCGTGTTTTTTGAGGGACGAATGTCGTTTTTTTGCAAAACCGGGTATTTTTTGGATTTTTTCTGTGGATTCAACAGGAAAAACAGTAGAAAGGGGTTTTTTCCATGCTTCTTTTAGCTCTTTTATTGAAATTTCAATATTTTGAATCTCCGTTTCTTTTGTTTTATTTTTCTTGCCACCGTCATAGCAATGTAAGCCGAGGTTAAGGACGGGCTTTTCTTGCGTCCGCCCAATATATAGCCAGCGTATCTTTGACGTATCAATTTTTTCTCTTGTTTCAACAATTATCGTGCCGTACATGGGTACAAAAAGCAATTCTTGCACACCGTTTTCTATGGTACAACCTATCTCGTTACCAAAGCTCATTTTTGAAATTGCTTCAGAAATACCACCTGCTCCTACGGGATACATTGAAAGTATATTTTCTTCTTTAAGTGCATTTTTAATATGTGCATAATTTTCTTTGAAAGCGTCAAAATCGGGTGCAAGCATTTCGGTATAGGCTTGAATTGCAGCATATACGTAGGAATCGCCCTGTTTAAAAGCGCCAGAAATGAGGTTTTCTTCATCAGAAGAGCTGAAGGCAAAGGATATTAAGGCTGGAGGTACTTTTAAGTCATCAAAATTGCCTGACATACTATCTTTCCCGCCGATGCTAGGAATTTCCATCGCTTTTTGTGCATCGAGGGCACCAAGAAGAGCTGCAGTGGGTTTCCCCCAGGTTTCTGGCGAGTCAGTTCGTTCAAAATATTCTTGGAAGCTTAAACGGGTTTTTTCTAAACTTCCTCCAACAGAAACTATTTTTGCCAAAGATTCTAGCACCGCAACTTGGGCACCATGCCAGGGACTCCACTGTGCGACGAGCGGGTCGAATCCATAGGCCATGATACTGGTTGTGCTTGTTTCTTTTGGACTTAATACGGGAATTTTTGCAACGGAGGCTACTTCTGGTGTGCTTTGTGTTTTTCCACCCATAGGAAAAAGCAGAGAATTTGCTCCGATAGACGCATCAAATTGTTCAGTCATTCCTTCTTGTGAGCAACAAGCGAGACTGCTCATATTTGTGAACCATGCATCCTTGAGCGTTTCTTTTTTGCAACGTCCCCGACTTTCGTCATTTAATACTAATTGCACCGCATCGAGTGGGCGAGCAAGAGGCGAATAAATACGATTTGGTTCTGTGATTTTTGCTTTTGCATGACGCTTGGCACCAGCAGTATCGAGGAAGTTTCGATCCAAATCGACTATTGTTTGTTCCTTCCATTGCATAACAAGACGATTTGTATCTGTTACCCTCGCGATAACTGTCCCCTTGAGATTTTCTTTTTCGGCTTCTTCAAGGAGAAAGTCTAAATCCTTTGCATCGATAACAACAGCCATACGTTCTTGCGATTCTGAAATAGCCAGCTCTGTGCCGTTTAAGCCTTCGTATTTTGTAGGGATGGCGTCAAGGTTAATATGAAGCCCTGGAGCGAGTTCTCCAACAGCAACAGAAACCCCACCTGCCCCAAAATCATTGCATCGTTTTATGATGCTACTAACTTTAGAATTTCTAAAAAGACGTAAGATTTTTCGCTCTTCTAGTGGGTCACCTTTTTGTACTTCAGCAGAGGCTGTTTCGACAGATTCAGCGGTTTGCACACGGGATGAACTCGTCGCTCCTCCTATGCCGTCACGCCCTGTTTTTGCACCGAGGAGGATAACGAGATCTCCGGCCTGTGGTATACCTCGTTTTACCTGCTCTGCTGGCGCTGCTGCGATGAGAGCGCCGAGTTCCATTCGTTTTGCTTCATAGCCAGGATGATATATTTCTACCGCTTGCGAAGCATTTAAACCAATTTGATTGCTATAGGTACTAAAGCCGGCTGTGGCATCTTTTGTAATTTTTCTCTGAGGGAGCTTTCCTTCGCGTGTTTTTTCCAGCGTTCTGCGTGGATTTGCAGAGCCTGTTATTCTCATACCCTGATAGACCCATGCACGCCCAGAAAGTGGATCGCGAATGCCACCTCCGACACAGGTATTTGCTCCACCAAAAGGTTCAATTTCTGTTGGATGGTTGTGGGTTTCATTTTTGAACATAAGAAGCCATTTTTCTGTTTGCTTTTCTTTGGTTTCGGCATTTTCAGTATGCACATCTATAAAAACAGAACAGGCGTTTATCTCTTCAGACTCTTCTAAATCGTCTAACTTGCCCTCTTTTTTTAGATATTTTGCTCCAATCGTAGCCATATCCATGAGCGTTATGGGTTTTTCTTTTGTTGTATGTATTTCTGTTCGTAATGTTGTATAGGATTCTAGTGATTTTTCAAATAAGTCGGTAAAATAACCCTCTTCTATTTCTATATCGTCGAGGATTGTGTTAAAAGTTGTATGTCGACAGTGGTCTGACCAATAGGTGTCTAAAACACGCATTTCTGTTTCGCTTGGGTCGCGACCTTCTTTTTTGAAATAGTCTTGTACAAAAACTAAGTCCGCATTGTCCATTGCAAAACCCTGTTCTTCTCGAAAAGCAAGCAAGCCTTTTTCATCGAGCTTGATAAAATCTTGGTAGAAAGGAATTGTTTTTGGTTCAGGGATAGCTTTTGAAAGCGTTTTAGGAATATCAAGGTGTGCTTTTTGAGAATCAACCTCATTTATAAAATAAGATTCTATTTTTTTTATATCAGAAGCGTTTATATCGCCTTGTAAAATAAGCATTTTTGCAGGTTTTACTATAATGGCTTTTTTTGTATCATCTTGTGCTGTAGCCTTATGTTTTACAAGCAGAAGGTTTAAAGCCTCTTGCGCAGAAAGAGCTCTTTGATCGTATTGCCCATGGTGAAACTCCCAAGCAATAACAATATCATCTTCTACAAGTGGAATATGATTGATAAAAACCTTATCGGTTTGCTCTGTGACAAATACTTCGTCCATAGCCTTCGAGCTAAGAGCGAGGGGGAGGTTTTCAATGTCGTAGCGAATGAGGAAACGACATGATTTTAGGTCTTTGATGCCTAAAAAATCTTTAAGCTCTTGCTCAGCTTTTTGTGCTTCAACTTGGAAGCCTGTTTTCTTTTCTACATAAATTCTATACATGATACCGAATTATAGTGTAAATTTAGGCTTTTTTCAATGGAACAGGGCTGTTTATTTTAAAATTATTTTTTCCCGAGAGAACGGCTTTTTTTGAAGGCAGCTTCGGCAGCTTCCATAATAGCTGAACGAAAACCTTTTTCTTCAAGTTTTTTTACAGCCTCTATCGTTGTTCCACCGGGTGAACAAACGGAGTCTTTTAGCACCCCTGGTTGCTCACCCGTTTCGAGTACCATTTCAGCGGCTCCTTTAAGTGTTTGTGCTGCATAGATATAGGCTTGTTTTCTTGGTATACCCAAGAGTACTGCAGCATCTGCAAGCGCTTCTATAAACAGAAAGCCGTAGGCTGGTCCACTGCCCGAAATAGCTGTAACTGCATCCATAAGATTTTCGGGAACAAGCTCTATTTTTCCCGTTTTTTCAAGTATATCGATAACAAAGTCTTTTTCTTTTGTTTGTACCGCATCATTGCTGCTGAAGGCTATCATCCCTTCTTCGACAAGAACGCTTACGTTTGGCATAAGCCGAATAATAGGAAGGGCTCTTTTTTCTTCTGTTTCTAAGGGCAAGGCAGAATAGAGCATGTTTTCAAGACTTTCTATCTGTATACCTGCAACAATCGAAATTAAAACAGATTTTTTTTGATAGTATTCTGAGGCAATCTCTGTGAGGAGATTTTTTACATGGATGGGTTTTATAGCCAATAAAAGAAAATCGACGGTTTTTACCAAGTCCTTGCTCGATGCGGCTATTTTACAAGAGAATTTTTCGGCAAGCTTTTTTGTGCGCTCCGTATCTATATCAAATAGAAAAATATTTTTGCCTTCTGTTTTTTTTAGCATTGCCTTTGCTAGAGCCTCACCCATTACACCACAACCGAGTATTCCTATTTTATTCATCATGTTTTCCTTAGATTTTTTTGTATACGCCCTCTTTGGTAAAAAAAGGAGGCTTTGCTATAGTATCGGCAATTTCTAGCTGTTTTTGTAGACCCAGCTTATTCTGCACAAAAAAGTGTCGCTTTTTGGCTACCGTCTGCAAGTTTTTCCAAGATTTTTTCATGGGAGCCATTTGCAAGTATCATAGGAATGCCGTAGGAAGTGAGTTTGTCCGCAGCTTCAAGTTTTGTGTTCATACCACCGGTACCAAAGGAGTTTGCGCTCCCAAGTCGAATACTTGCACGCAAATCGTCCATGCTTGGAACATATTCTATGAGTTTTGCTTCGGGATTTGTTTTTGGATTATCCGTGTAGACACCATCTATGTCGCTAAACAGAACGAGAAGGTCAGCATTCCACAAAATTGCGGTGAGGGCGCTTAAATTGTCGTTATCACCAATGCGAATTTCTTCAGTGGAAACAGAGTCATTTTCATTGATAATAGGTATAACGCCTTCATCGACAAGGGTAAAAAGTGTGTTTCGCATATTGAGGGTTCTATTGTCATCGTGAAAGTCATCTTTTGTGAGCAATAATTGTCCTATATGAATATTGTTTTTCCAAAAGGCATTTCGCCAGTTGTCCATAAGTTCAACTTGCCCGATTGCGCACAAAGCCTGTCGATAGTGTATGTCTTTTTTTCTCTCCCATCGATCGATAGTAGAAAGTCCTGCAACTTGCGCGCCAGATGAGACAATAACGATTTGTTTTCCTTTTTTCATGAGGGATGCACATTGTAGGGCAAATGATTCCATGAAAGGGATGTTTATTTTTCCGTCGCTTGTTGCAAGCGTGTTTGAACCTATCTTTATAACAATTTTTCGAGCTGTTTTGAGAATTTCTTGTATTGTGGGACAAGAATTTTTCCCTGCGTTGTATGTATCTATTGTTTCGCTCATTATCGAATATGTCCTTCGCCGTCGATGAGATATTTTTCTGTGGTAAGAGCCGAAAGCCCCATGGGACCGCGTACGTGGAATTTTTGTGTGCTTATGCCGAGTTCAGCACCAAAGCCAAAGACTCCGCCATCGGTAAATCGTGTTGAAGCGTTTACATAGACACAGGATGAGTCAACTTGGTTTTGAAATTTTTGTGCATGGCTAATATTTTTTGTCAGTATAGAATC
>JAAZLA010000143.1 GCA_012799545.1 Treponema sp. | reverse complement strand
TTGCATAGATTGAAAAAGTCCACCAATAGGTAACAAAGGATTTATCTTCCAAGCTATCAAATTGGGTGCTCGTTATTTTTTCGCTCCAATACGCAATAGTCTCCGTGAGATCAGAAGTCGTATCAGTCTTAGCTTTTTTTATTCCCTTAGTGTAAAACCTTTCAATTTTAGATAAAACTAAAAATCCTTCATCATCAAAGGATGATAAAAAATCACTTTCGAATGTATCGAAAATAGCAATGTTTTTTTTCTCTATCCTCAGTTTTTTTGAATTTTTGTATTCTATTTTTCCAGCTAAAAAAAGACTTTCCAAGACAAGATAAATAAAATCCACAATTGGAAAGGCTAATAAAAAAGCAATTTCAATGGGATGTATATTTTTTCTAACAGCTACTGTTTCCGTATTTGGGAAAAGCATTTTTAAAACTTCTTTTTTTTCACTTTTCACTTTTTTCTTTTGTTTCAAAAAAACAATTATAAAAGAGAACGAGCTAAAGCAAAAAAACAAAAACAACAATACATAGAGAATCTTCATTGCTCTTGTATTTTTTTTGGCTAGGTTTTTATCTTCCCAGTTTTGAAAAGAAAAGCTATCGCCTGTATCGGATAAAATATTTTGCCCTATCATAGGATTGTCAACAAGCAAGTCAGATTTTGCATCTAAATACAAGATAATAGGCTGGCTTTCTCTTTCTCGTAGATTTTCTTGGTAAAAGCGCAAGGAGAGATAGGACTTTTTATCCAAGCCTTCAACTTCATACCAATCTATTTTTGTATTGCTTGCAATTGTCTCTTTGCTAATATTTAAACCAAGTGTTTGTAAAAAGATTTCTATTTTTCTTTGTTTCGTTTCGCTATCCGTAATTATTAAATCATCAATAGAAATAGGAAAAATTATTTCTGTTGTACGTGACTTTGCGGTTAAGTCCCAGTCAACAGGTGCCCAATTAAAATAAAACAAGCGATTATTTTTATCGCTTAGTCGATCTTTTTTATCAACAAGAGAAGTATGCCCTGAAGCAGCAAGATTTACACGGTAGGTAAAAACAAAATCAACAAGCCCAGAAAGAGATTTTCCATCTGCAATAATTATATCATAGCCCCCTTCGGCCAAGGGTAGAATATCGAGAGGGAATTCTTGTCTTGTGTTATGTTCAAAAACTTCCGCCCAAGATTTATGGAGGTCAAATTGAATCGCATTTTTTTCGCCAGAAAAATAAAAACCCGACATCGCGCCGCTACTTACATTCCATCTTGTTTTTACGCTTATATCCGCTTTTCCATCTTCGCGGTATACGAGCACAGTATCTACATGAAGCAATTCTACATTGAGCTCTTTTGCACTGAGAGAAAAACAAAAAAATAAGGCAAATATGCTAACTAGATATCTTTTCATTTTTTGAGTAAAACTTCCATTTTTATTTGCTCAAGCGTTTAAGCATTATCGTAAAAGAAATAATATAAAAAATCGATGGTACAATTGCAAAAAATAAAGGTGCAATAGAGATGCCGTAAAAAGTGTAAAGCCCGATAGGAATGACGCCGAAGTTTTCTAAGACATCGTAGACGATCGCAGTATAGGTGCAGAGGCTTGCAATCACAAGAGACATCCAAGCGAAGTCGCGTGTTTTTGACCAAAGCAGGATTGCAAAAAATGAGGCAAGTCCCCCAAAAACAAGTTTTATAATAATCAATATTGATTGGGTAAAATTCACAACGGCTCCTCTTTTTTATGCTATTTCTAGTATCGTTTTTTCTCTATACTTTTAAATATCGACAAAAAAATGCACAATCTAAAGTTTTTTGAAAGCGGATAGGTTTGCAAACCACGGGACAAATGACGGAGGTGCTTCTTCTTTTTCTGGATTTCTTTCTGCAATATATATTTCACTTTCAAGGCAATGCAGAGCAAAGGCATCGTAGTCTTTTCCTTTTAGTTTTGGCTTCAACAAGGAACCCTCTCGAATAAAATAGGCATTCAAAACGGAATCAAATTTTCCCCAAGACTCAGGAGGTCTCTTGGGAAATTCTTTTATTAAATCATACAATGAACGAGTGAGTGCTTCAATAAGGCAGGTTGAAAGTCTATCTGATGATGGAAGGGAACTATTTTTACTTGCAAGAATATACAGCGAGGGCCAGGGAAGGGGCGGTATAAAAAGAAGCGTTTCATCTTTTATTCTTGTAACTGCATTATTGTCGGTTTGTGGATATAAAGGTGACCAGGGATACAAAGACTGCCTATTTTTTAGACTAGAATGCCTATCGAGGTTTCCAATATACCAATAAAAAGAAGTATACTCAGAATAACCACAGAGAGAAAAAAGATTCGACAAGACTTTTTTTAAACGATGTTCAGCTCCATTCGGGTAGGAAGACCAGAGTCCTTTTTCAAGTGTATTCTTAAAACTAAGCATACTCGAGCCATGTCTCCATCCAAGAATTGCCCTGCCTTCATCTTGTGCTAAATCAACAAGGCGAATGTTTTTTTCTGTATACAAAAAAGATCCTCGTGCTCTTTTTACAAAACCGTATTTTTTTTTGAAGCGTTTTTGATATTCATCGCTATGTATTGTATCCATGCCTAATCCTTTTGACAGCATATTTTACCTACTGTTTTTTCTTAGTCTTTTACCGCCATAATTTTATGTCCAGCATACTTTGGGAGAATTTTTTTTATCTGTCCATTTTCAAACTGTATAGAAATAGTGATTTCTCCACTTGTTTCTTTTACATCGAAAATAGCACCGTAGCCAAAATCATCGTGAAAGATTTTTTGACCACGACTCCAGCCTTTTGAGTCCGTTTTTTTATCTTCGGCTAAAACAGTTTTTTGCTCTTCTTCTAAAAAGAAGTTATCAAAGCTCTCATCACTTGAACTATTTTTTGAAAGCATCTTTTTACTTGCATTAAACGCTGTGTTGCGCGCAAGCGAAAAAAGATGTGGCGGCTTTCCTTGTATTTCTAAATCGAGATGGGCAATTTCAAGCAAGAGCGGACTTACCGGCAAATATTGTTTATAGCCCCAAACGCGACGGACGACACAGTTTGTAAAATAAAGCTCATCCTTTGCTCGTGTAATGCCGACGTAAAAAAGACGTCGCTCTTCTTCGAGTTCTTCGTCGGTTTTATCGCTTCGCGGAAAAAGCCCTTCTTCCATGCCTGTTATAATAACTCGTTCAAACTCAAGTCCCTTTGTATTGTGCAGGGTAATAAGCGTAACCGCATCCCTATCTTCGCCCTCTTGCAATTCTTGCATCAAGGCGCGATCTAAATCTATGTGTTCTAAAAAAGCAACAAGCCCCTCTGTAGTTTTTTGATAGGGCAGCGCTGAATTGATAAGCTCTTGTAAGTTTGCAAGTTTTGTAGAGCCAGAGATTTCATCCTGGGCGGCATGATAAGCATCCAAACCAGAAATCGTAATTATTTTTTCGATGAGAACAGAAAGAGTTTGTTTTTCGTCAATGCTCTCTTCTAAAAGATTTTTTCCTGTTTCAATTATCGACAAAAATGTCTCTAAACCCTCTTTTGCTTTTTTTGAAGCTTGTGTGAGAAATTGCTGACAGGCTTCATAAATATTTTGATGAATAGCCTCTGTCCCGAGCAATCTTTCTTTTGAAAGGTTTATAATTTTATCTTGGGTGATAGAGCCGATTGCTCGCGCGGGTTTATTGACAACCCGCCGAAAAGCAATTTCATCGCGAGGATTTACCAAAAAAGAAAGATAACTTAAAATATCTTTTACTTCTTCACGTTCGTAAAACTTTAATGAGCCGACAACATTGTAGGGAATTTTTTGTTTTAGAAATTCCGTTTCAAAGCCCATAGACTGCGCATTTGTCCGATACAAAATCGCCCAATTATTATATGGTACGCCCTTGTGTTTTGCCTCCGTAATCAGTTTTGCACAGTAACGCACTTCATCGTCCTGGGTTGCAAGAAAAACAACAACAGGGCGTTTCCCCATGCCACGAACAGCACGGAGCGTTTTGCCAAGTCTATCTTCGTTATTTTTTATCGCACCATCTGCAATTTTCAAAATCCCTGAACGAGATCGATAGTTTTGCTCAAGTTTAATAAGCTCTGTTCCTGGAAATTCTTTTTGAAAGTTGAGGATATTTTGTACTTCGGCGCCACGAAATTTATATATCGATTGGTCGTCATCACCGACGACACAGACATAGGTCTCAGGTCCTACAAGTTGTTGCAAAAGCTGAAACTGCGCTACATTCGAATCTTGGTATTCGTCAACCATCACCACTTTAAAAAGCCGGTGAATAAAATTGCGAATCCCCTCATTGTTTTGTAAAAGTATTACGGGCAATTGTATGAGATCACCAAAATCAACATTTCCGGTTTCTCGAAGGCGCCTTTCATAGGCTGCATAATAACGCGGAAACTCTAAATCTTCTTCTATTTCGCAAAGATTCTCACTCTCTGGCCCATAGCAATAATCCTTCGCACGCGCAATTTTATGAGCCATGTATTTTGCATCTTGTGTCGAAAGCGACGGAACCGCTTTTTTTAACAGTTGCGCAGAATCATCATCGTCATAGACAGTAAAGTTTGGATCGACTCCAGCCTCTTGATGATGTAAACGCAAGAACCATGCACCAAAAGAGTGAAAGGTGCGAATTTGGCTATGTGAGGCAAGCGGTTCCAGTTCACGAGCCCGCTGCATCATTTCGGCGGCAGCTTTCTTTGTGAAGGTAACCGCCAAAATCGATGAAGCTTTTATTTTTTTTTCAGATATGAGATAGGCAATCTTAGTCGTAATAACGCGAGTTTTTCCGCTCCCCGCCCCAGCTAAGATAAGCAAGGGAGAGCCAGAATGTTCTACTGCTGCTAATTGCTCTTCATTTAAGCTTTGTAAATATTCCATTGTCCTAATAATATCCCTTGGTTTATTTTTCTGCAATACAAAAAAATTAGAATTGTACCAAACAAGAGTTCTTTTACTGAGCAGATGCAATAAAAACAGAATCTAAATCAAGATCGCTTGAAGAAGTAATTTTTACCTCAACGAGATTTCCGGGTTTTACAGCATCTATTGCTCCTGCATCATCTAAATCATAGCGTATGACAATGGAGCCGTCAACTTCAGGAGCCTGAAACCAAGCTCTTCCAATTGCAAGCCCTTCAGTTTTTTCTGCATCGATTATAAGCTCTTCAACAAGAACAGAAATTTTTTGATGAACAAAACGTTTTAAACGCGCTCGTGTAATATTCGCTTGTATATTTTGCAATTCTTTTTGTCGCTTTTCTGCCTTCTTGGCTAAAATTGTTTTTCCCATAGTATATGCCTTTGTGCCTTCTTCTTTGCTATAGACAAAGGAGCCTGACCAATCTGGCTGAATTGCTTCTAAAAAGTTTTTGCTGTTTTTATGAGCTTCATCGCTTTCACCGGGAAAAGCGGTTAAAAAAGTGGTACGAATAGAAGAATCTGCATAAGGACTTCGAGAACCTGAAAGACGAATTTTTTCTATCAATAAAAGATAATCACTTGTGTTTCCTCTCCGATTCATACGTATAAGAATATCTCGGTCGCCGCTTTGAAAGGGAATATCAAAGTAGGGAAGCAAGCGTTTTTCATTTTCAAAAAGCGGTAAAATATCGAGGGGGAAATTGTCGGGATGAATATATAAAAGCCGTAACCAAAAAGGTTTTTGAATTTCTAAAAGAGCCTTGAGTAAATTGTGTAAGGGTGAAAAAGCTGCATTTGGATTTTCTATGTCAACGAGACCCTTGCCATAGGATGCAAGGTCTTGACCGATGAGATTTATTTCAAATACATTTTTTTCAAGCAAGTCGATAACTTCGGCTTTTATATCTTCGATACTGCGACTTCGAAGATTTCCTCGAATAAGTGGAATCGCACAAAAAGAACAACAATTATTACAACCCTCGGTAATTTTTACATAGGCTGAACCGGGGAAGTTAAACAAGTCGTTTCGTTTTGTAGTAGAGACGCCTTCTTGCGGTGGAGTAGAAAAACGAAACTCATCATAAGTGGGCGCGTCAAATTCAGGAAAGAGTTTTTTTACGATTTTTTTTATTTCACTTAAATCGCCGTTCCCCATAAAAAAATCAGCTTCAGACATTTCTTCGCTCAATTCTTTTGCATAGCGTTCAGAGAGACAACCGGCAAGAATAATTTTTTTATCGGGATGTATTTCTCGTGCATGTAAAAGCGCTTCTATCGATTCTTTTTTTGCGCTTTCTATAAAACCACAAGAGTTTATTATAATGAGGGAAGCCTCTGTTGAATTTTCACATCGAAGCCAGCCATCTTCAGATAAAAAAGCTGTTAACACTTCACCGTCAACTTGGTTTTTTGCACAACCGTATTGGTCAAGAAAAAAAAGTTTTTGTTCAGGTTTAGGCTTAGTCAACTAAAAGCACCATTAGCTTAAAACGCCCGTCGATATCTTTAACCCATTTAATATCTTGGACCAAGACTTGACCAGGGCGACCAACATCTAAGTCATGAGTTTTTCCGTCACCAATTACCTGTATCTTTAGGGCATTTGCATTTGACATCCATAAGCGAACACCATTTTGTGCTGTAATTGTTTGTAAATCTCCCGCAGAAAAATAATCTTCTATTATGTCTTTATTATCTGCTTGCGAACGGAAGAGACAAGAACCACGGAATGTGATGTTGACAGTAAATGGATAGGCACGTGTACCATCAAAAATAATCGACTGTGAGAGGTTTTTATCAACCTCTGTGATAAGTGGAATGCCATCAAGGGAAAGGGGTTGTTCTCTCGTTTCAGTTTCAGATAAAGCAAACATACGAATTTCTGCACCACGACTTGCGTCGTTTTTTGCAATGTCAGAAACAAAGATGACAATATCTGGACCTTGAACAGAATCTATGTCAAGTTTAACCTCTTCACCCAATTGCACTTGCTGCTTGCCGTTTGGTGTACCAAGCACAAGTTGCTCCTTTGTTTTTTCGACAAGCAATTCAACTTGCCCAGAAGCGAGCATAACGGAAATAATATCGTTTTCATAGACGCGTTTTTGAATAGGAACACTTGTTAGTGTAAAAATCTGCACCTCATCTGTTTTTTCTAAGAGCTCCACACCTGAGTCATTATTGATATGCCGTATGAAAAAAAAGAGACCGAGACCGACAAGGATAGACAAAGCTATACCAAGTGACAGAACAATCTTCCATGGAAATGTTTTTTCATCACGTAAAAGCCCAGGTGGAATAGGTGCTTCTTGTATTTTTTTTGAACGATATAATTGAATAAGATACTTTGCATCGAGGTTTAAATATTCTGCATAATTTCGCAAAAACCCAACAAGATAGGGTTCACCTGGAAAAACATCTGTTTGTTCCATTTCTAAAGCACGAATATATTCGATGGATATACTTGTATCATGTGATACTTTTTCTAGGTCTAATTCTCGTTTTTCTCGAGCTATTTTTAAGATTTCACCAAAACTTTCCATGATTAGTACTACCCTATTCTGTAAAAAGAAAATTATTATATGTATTTGCTGTTCCCGGAGAATCGTAAATAAAACGAGTATCAGGGATTTTTTGGTTTATTGCATAATTATAAAAAGTAAAGACAAAGCTTTCATTTGCAGGTGTAGTTGCCTCCACACGACGAATCAGTTTTGTCGTAGGATTTAT
>JAAZLA010000142.1 GCA_012799545.1 Treponema sp. | reverse complement strand
TTACGTTTTGCGGTCTATGAAAGAAACTATGGCTTTGCCTACAGAACAGCTGAGGCATTTATCGAGAACATACAGCAAAGTGAAAGAAAAGACCTCTTGTATAAACGTTCTATTCTTTCGGATATTGGCAAGGCTTTTTTATACGGAAGTACAGACTATGAGACAAATGCGTCTTTTTTTGAAACCCTAGCGCGAACTCTCCCTCGCTCCCTAGATACGCCCTCACATTCTGAAGTGGCTTTTATGTCTTACTTTTATGCAGCGCGTATTTTGGAAAGAAGTGGAAGCATGTATAATGAAGAAGTGCTTTCCCTCTACGAATTGTCATGGCGAGAGGCAATAGGTGCAGATTTTGATAATGCGCTTTGGTATTATCTCAATCTTTTGGAAAAAATATCTCTTCCGCGTCTTATCCAAAAAATAAAAGAGACGATTTTTGATTGGCATGATCCATCGTATTTTTCAGATATTTTGGAGCGCCTTTCCTATCGTTTGCTCTCAAGCGGTGAATGGCAGCTTTTTTACGAGCTGTATCGAATTATAGAAAACCAAGCCGATAGCGAAAGTCAAGCGCGCTTTGCCTATCTTTCTGCGCGACTTATACAAATAGGTTTGTTGTCTGCAGAAGATGTCTTAGCGCAATCGAGTTTTGCATTAGAAGGCGAGTTTAAAGAAGGTGAGTCTGAAAGGCTGGAAGAACTTGTTCTATCCTTGTTTTCAAAAGCATTTTACGAAAACCATAGTTCCTTGTATTATCGTATATTGGCTGCTGAAAAACTCGATATACCCATAGAAGATACTGAGGGAAGTTTTTATAGCAAGAAGCTCACAAAAAAAAATACGGTGAATGCCGCTTTGGAAGAAGCGATCCTTTTGTATGCAAAATATGGACTCTATGATCTTGCCTATGAGATTTTTTTGGAGCATGCAAGTGAAATATCTTTTAAAACTGCTTCCGCGGTAGCAGAATATTTTGCAAGGGCAGGCGATGAAAATGGCAAGCTCTATCCTATGTCAATTCGCCTTGCTATTCGCTCGGTACAGAGTCGAGACGAGGCATTGCAAAAAGACATTCTAGAGAAGATGTATCCGCGATTTTTTTCAGAAGAGGTTACGGAGTTTGCAGCTGCTTTTTCTCTCGAAGAATATCTCATCTATGCTTTGATTCGAAGTGAAAGCTTGTTTGAAAAAAAAGTTGTGTCTTCGGCGGGGGCTATAGGACTTGCCCAACTGATGAAGCCAACGGCAGGGGATATTGCACGAAAGCTTGGCTTGAGCGATTATGACTTAGGCGATGCTGCTACGAATATTCGCTTTGGGACTTTTTACTTGCGAGAGCTCTTGGACAGGCTCGACGGTTCTGCTTTGTTGGCCTTATCGTCATACAATGCAGGTATAACACGTGTGCGGAATTGGGCTCGAAATAACCAGTTGCCTGCTGACTTATTTTTGGAAACAATACCCTTTGCAGAAACGCGCGAGTATAGCAAAAAAATTCTCTCAGCCGCAGCTCTCTATGCGTACTTGTATTATGATTTATCGAGTCATGAAATAGTCGCAGCACTCTTACAATAAGTTTTTTGAAAAGGCCGGCTTTGATTCACAACGGGCTGTTTTAAAAGCTTCCTTCAGCTCAGATAAATCGACGCAGTTTTTTCGTAAAAAATCCTCGTTCACCTCGAGAATACTCAGCCGACTGGCTATTTGGAAGGGATGGTGTGCATCGGAAGAAAAAACAAGGGGATAGCCCTTGGTATCAATGGCTGGCTCCCTGTCTTTTTTTACAATCTCTAGGGCATCCCATTCTCCCTCGGTTACAAGTCCGAATTGGCTTGTGAGTGAAAAAGAGGGGCGGTCTACGTGGGCTGGTATGACGAGTCCTCCGCGTTTGTGTATTTCTTTGGCAACTTCGTCGATAGAAAGTGGGATTGAGTTTAGAAGATATTTTTCGAGCTCTCCTAAAATGTTTTCATCTTCATCCACATAGACTTGGTCGCCTGTTTTTGGGGGAATATTTTTTATGTTTGGAATAAGGGCATACACAAAGGCAGAAAAATCAAGGGAGGCGGAGAGCTCATTAAAAAGTGCGAGTATATGAATTTCTTCAGAGCTTTGTACTTCCATGCCAAAAAGAGCTTGTATTCCTTCTGCTTTGCAAAGACTCGCAAAGGCTGGGCAGTTTAAGCTTGTGTTGTGGTCAGTGAGGGCTGCCAGGGCTATGCTCCTTTGCTTTAGCTCTTGAACAATGCGCTTTGGTGACATATCGAGACTTCCACAAGGAGAAAGACAGGAATGAATATGGAGGTCAGCTTTGATTTTCATAATGCGCTTCTTTGAACCTTTTTAAGAATTTTTTTAACTTGGAAGAGCCTTGTGTAAGCATGCGTAGAGCTTGGCGGACACTTCAAATTGATTATCTCCCGTAACAAAGAGGGCTATCCCTTCATCTTTGCAAGCTTCTATCATATCTTCGCCGATGGGGCGATTGTTACAAATAATTATCGCAGGAGAATCCTTGAGACTTGCGACAGCGACGGTGTTTTTGTGTGCTTGAATGCTTATAAGGATAGATCCATCTTTTGCATTTCCCATTATATCGCTTAAAAGGTCAGAGCAATAGGCGTTTGTACAAAAAATATTTTCATAGTCGCTATACAAGGCTTTTAGTTTTAATCTTTTTGCAATTTCTTCCAATGTCATATCGTATCTCCTTTAAAAAAAGTCGGGTTCTTTGTCTATTCTGTTTCTGGTTCTTGAGATAAATTAAACTGAACGCGCACCGTGGTGTTTTTTCCCGGCTTTGAGCTTATATGGAAGTGGTCGGAAACACGCTTCGTATTGGGTAAGCCCATACCTGCACCAAAGCCAAAGGCTCTCACTTGTTCGCTTGCGGTAGAAAAACCTTCTGTGAGGGCGGCATCGACATCGGGAATCCCCGGGCCTCTATCTATCGCTTCGATTACGATACTTTCGGGGCTAATATAATAGCGCATCATACCACCTTTTGAGTGTACGACTTGATTTATCTCCAATTCATAGCTTGCAATACCGATTCTTCTTACAAGCGCCTTGTCAACAGCCATAACCCGAAGCATTTTTTTTATTTCGGTTGAGGCTTGCCCTGCCGTTTCAAAGTTAAAGGGTTCTGTTTTAAATTCTATAAGCCGATTTGGAAAAGCTTCAAGGTTTTTTGCTTTTTCCAGTATTTTTGAGCGTTTTTTTCTTTGCTTTTCATCTTCTATTTGCAAGGCTTCTTGTGCTTGTTGTGCTTCAATTTCAAGGCGCTCAACTTCCTTGTTCATTGCAACGAGAAGGGCAGCGATAACATCAGTGGTGGTAACAATGCCTGTGAGTTTGTTTTTTTTATTCAATACAGGAAAGCGCCCAAACTTATATTTATTAAAATAAGAAACCGCAAGGGAAAGTGGCATATTTTCTTGTAATACGATGAGATTTCGAGTCATATGTGATTCGCATGCTTCATCGATTGTGTTTTTGTCAAAGGCATTGATAATATCGTCCATAGAAACAATACCAACGAGGGTATCGCCTTCAGTTATGGGTAGACCAGTTATATAGTGCATTTTCATACTGTTTTGAATATCGCGCATAGTCGTTTGTGGATTTGCGGTAAAGATATTCGTCGACATTACGTCCTTGACCTTGAGTTTAAAAAGTAATTCTATTACTGCTTCTGGGGAAGATTCAGTATTTAATGGAATCGTCGGCATGAACTTAAGTATAGCCGATTTTTTTTAAAATAACAAATGTTTTTCTATAAAATGTGCAACGCCATCTTCGTTATGTGTGAACTCGGTTTCATGTTTTGCAAGCTTTTTAATGCCATCTACTGCATTTTTCATAGCGACACTCTCTCCCGCTAAGCGTATCATAGATTCATCGTTCCAGCTGTCGCCAAAACACATGGTTTCTTCTCGTGAAAAGCCCAACTTTTTTGCTAGATACAAGAGAGCTTCGCCCTTGCCGCTTTCATGGGGTAGAATTTCAAGGAAGTAGGGTTTACTTGTAAATATTTCACATGTTTTTCCATGTAAATGTGCTAACTCATCTTGCAAGATTTTTATCACTTCTGGTTCCCCGGGAACTATCATCTTTGGATGCGTTTTGATAAGAAAGTTTTCAAAATCTTCTATAACTTCTGCCTTTAAACCGCTGAGTTTCATGTCGCGCTCTGTCCAAGGATTCATCTCTGCAACGTAAATCGTGCTTTCGCTATATACTTCGGGAAACAAGCCTTTTTTTCGTGCAGCCCTATACACTTCAATGAGTACATCCGGATTGACGAAGCGTTCATAAATAGGTAGTCGCGTATGCAAGTCGAGGATGACAGCACCATTTTGAGAAATAATGTAGCGTCCTTGTTCTCTTCCTGCTATGTCGAGACGGCGAACATAGGGGAGAATAGCATTATCCGTTCGACCAGAAGCAAGCGTAATATAATAGCCCTGTGCTGCAGCTTTTTGCAAAATAGAAACAGAATAATCAGAAATACTAAGGTCCTCTCTCAAGAGTGTATCGTCTAAATCGATGGCAACAATTTTTATATTTTTCATGTTTCCTATCCTTTCTTTCGTTTTGTATGTTTTTTTAGTGTATAAAAATAAAACCCAAAACAGCGACGGGCATTAAATAAAAGGCAAAATAATAGAGTTTTCCTTTTTGAATGAGCTTGAGTAAAAAGCGTAATGAAAAATAGCCGACGATAAAGGAGGTAAAACAGCCAATTAAAAGACTTATAAGTGATACTTCTGTTGTAAGGCTTGTTAAATCTTTTGCTTCGAGTATAAAGGCGCCCAAGATAGCAGGGATAGAAAGCAAGAAGGAAAACTCACCTGCCGTTTTTCTGTCAAGTTTTAAGAAAAGCGAGCTTGAAATAGTGATACCACTTCGTGAAATACCTGGTAAAACGCCTATACCTTGTGAGGCACCTATGACAAGTGCTTTGAGGACGGAGATTTTTTTTGGCTCTTTTGTGTTTTCTTCAGCTTCTCTGCTATGTACCTTATGACTTGCTGCAAGGGCACAGGCGGTGAGAATAAAACCACCGAAAATAAATATAAGCGGCAAATCTGGGATGAGTTTTTTGAATACAAGCCCAAAAGCTGCAGTTACAATGCTTGCGAGAATGAGGCTTAGAATAGTGTTGAGTTGTAGCTCATCTTCTATGCTGTTTTTTCGCATAATCCAACGACTGAAGCTTAAAATAAGTGACCAGAGTATCTTGCGAAAAACGAGGAGTACTGCGAGGAGGCTTGCAAGGTGGAGGGAAACATCGAAGATGACGGGAAGTTCGAGACCAAAAAGATGTTGAGCTATGGCGAGATGCCCTGAGCTTGAAATAGGTAAAAATTCTGTGATGCCTTGTAAGGCTCCCAAGATAATTGCTTGAAATATAGACATAAATCTACTCTAGCATGCAAGGCAATGGGTTTCAAGACCTTCTTTTATTGTGTATGATAGCAGGATTAGGAAGTTATGATATGGAATACAAAGAAAGTATAGAAGGGGCGTCAAAGAGCTTTGGCAATTTTTTTTCTTCTATTGTGCGGCTAAGAACACCAGGTGGTTGCCCCTGGGATTTAGAACAAACAGCTCTTTCGATGCGTGGAGATTTACTTGAAGAATGTTTTGAGGCAATTGAGGCAATAAACGAAGAAAATCCAGAACATGTAAAAGAAGAGCTCGGCGATTTGCTTTTAAATCTTTTGGTGATTGCATTTATTCATGAACAAGAAAAGCAGTTTACACTTTCTGAGCTCATAGATGCGGTAAATGAAAAGATTATACGTCGGCATCCCCATGTTTTTGAAGAGTCTGAAGGAAAAAGCTATGAAAAAGAGGGAGGAGCAAAAACAAGTGAAGAAGTGCTTGCTCAGTGGGATTCTATAAAACAAGGCTTAGAGGGCAGAAAAAAAGAATCGATTTTGGATGAGGTATCTTTGGGCTTACCACCTTTGATGCGGGCTTTTAAGTTGCAAAAAAAAGCAGCTAAAAAAGGCTTTGACTGGGATAATCCAGAAGAAGTGCGTGAAAAGGTAGAGGAAGAACTTTTGGAACTCCAAGAAGCAAAAAGTGCAGACGAAAGAGAAGATGAGGCAGGAGATCTGCTTTTTGCAACGGTGAATTATATTCGTCATTTGGGAGTGGATCCGAGTATTGCTTTATCACGGGCAAATGCAAAGTTTTATAAACGTTTTGGGCATGTTGAACGGCGCATGGCAGAAACTGAGGGAAAATCTTTTACTGCAGAGGAATTGGATGGATTTTGGAGGGAAGCAAAAGATATGGACGACAAAGACAGATTAGAGTATACTTAAAAGAGCTATGATTTTATGCAATATATGGAGTTAGAAAATGAAAAGCATACTATGTGAAAAAAAAGCTTTTAGAGCCGCTGAAGAAAAAAAGGCTGAAGAGCAAAAAGAGGCCTTTTCAGAAGCTTTACAGGCAAAGTTTCTGAAAACAAGGCAAATATTATTGACAGGGGAGGTGAACAAAAATCTTTCGGAAAAAATAGTCCGTCAATTACTTATTTTGGAAGCAGACTCCGACAAGCCAATATATCTTTTTATCGATTCGCCAGGAGGCGACGTGGATGCTGGCTATGCAATCTTTGATATGATTCGTTTTATTAAGGCTCCGGTGTATACGGTTGGCATGGGACTCGTAGCGAGTGCTGGTGCGCTCATCTTACTTGCCTCGCCTAAAGAAAGGCGTGTCGCTCTACCAAATAGTCATTACCTTATTCACCAACCGCTGAGTGGGATTAAGGGTGTTGCAACTGATATAGAGATTCATGCGCAAGAAATTGAAAAAATACGCACGAAGATAAATGCACTCATTGCCGAGGAAACAGGAGTCAAGCTGTCTCAGGTTGAAAAAGATACAGACAGAGATTTTTGGATGTCAGCGGAAGAAGCAAAATCCTATGGCTTAGTCGGAAAAATAGCAGCGACGAGGGATGAGTTGTAAAAAATGGAATTTGATTTAACGGATGAGTTGATAAAACAAATAACATTCGCTATGGAAAATCAAAAAGAACATTTTTTATTGGATAGCTGTGAAAAGGTTTTGATAAAAAAAACTGATATTGCGCAAAGGCTTGCAGCAGAAGAAAATGGAGAGGATATATCTTTTTCTGAAACACAAAACCAAAATAGATTTTATACCTTGCCTGAATGGAATTCTATCTTGGGTTTTAAAATGATGGAAAAATTTGTATCCGTTTTGAAAAATCCCCTCGCTCGTTCAGATCTAAAGCAGGTTTTATCCTTGGGTAAGGGAGTTTTTAGAAACTTCAAAAACAAACTTTCCGAGTATCCTGAAGTTGAAAAACTTTGGCTTAATTTTAAAGATGCTGAAATGAAAAAAATGGTGCTCGATTGGTATAATCGGCATCGAGCTTCTTGGGGCTTAGACTTGCTGCCGATAGAATTTAACGAAACAGATGCGCTTATCTTGGAAGATTTTTTGTTTCGATTTAGTTCACTAGCAGAAGAGCCTGAGCTGTTTGAAAGGTATCAAGGTCTTTTTTTTGATGAACTTTGTGAGCGTGCCGAAGAAGAGGACGATGAAGAGGTTTTGGCTTTTTTATGGAAGGAGTATCATTTTTTACAAGAAGAGAGAGAGGACCTTCAGCTCTGTATAGTTGAAACTATTGAAGAGGATTTTGCAGGCATTGCTGCTTTTTTTCAATTAGCAGGGAAAAGAAAAAAAAGATTTTTAATTCCCTTCCTCTATGTTGAAAAAAACTTTAGAGGTTTAGGACTGGGAAATGAACTTTTGCAGCGTATTCGAAATTATGCTACAGAGCAAGGAGTGCGACAACTTGTAGTTCACAATTCCTTTGTACCGGATGTTTTGGTTTCAGTTTTACTGAAAAACGGTTTTCAAAAAACAAAGGGTATTTATTTTGCAAATGTAGCAGATTGATGTTTTTTATATTAGATTTATAGTAGATAAAAAACAGTTTTTTTTTGGCGCATTTTTATTGGGCGCTCAATGCAAGAAGGGATAGATAAGTTCTTGCTGTATTTTATTTTTATAGGAGATATTATGTCATTTAAACATTCAAAAGAAAAAAATGTAGAAAAATTGGATCTTTTTTTAGAAGAGGCTATTCATAGTATAAAAACAGAAGAAGACCCCTTTGAATTAAACAATTTAAAAAAAGTATTTAAAAAGTCAGTTCCTTTTTTTATGCGTAGCTATGTAGCGGTGTACATGTTAAAAAAACTGACAAATGTATCCTTGCGAGAGGAAAAAACTGGTCGCAGTGCTTCTCCTCGAGAAAAAAAAGCTCCCTACAAGCGCTCACGCGAGGACTTTGATGAAAGTTTATACGAAACACTGTTCTTTAGCGTTGGCCGTAAACGACGTGTTTATCCTAAGGATATCGTTGGCTTACTTATGCAAAATGCAAAACTTGAAAAAACACAAATAGGTTTAATCCGAGTTTTGGATAATTATTCTTTTGTGCAAATTATGAAAGAAGATGCGCAAAAAGTTATCGATCTTTTAAATGGCTTTGAATTTAGAGGAAGAAAGTTAACCGTTAGTTATTCTCGAAAAAAGGAAGAGGCAGATAGCTAAGAGTATATAAAAAGGGAAGGGCTATGAAAGATATCTTTTGTCTAACCGGTGGTGTCTTAGGAACAAATACATATATCGTACCGCTTGCAAATAATGAATGTTTTGTTGTAGATCCCGCAGTCGATGCGGAAAGGATTGCAGAAAAAATTGCAAGTGCAGGGCTTCGTTTGACAGCAATTCTTTTGACACATGGTCACTATGACCATATGGAAAGCTTACAGGAGCTTTCTCTGCTCTATCCTCAAGCAAAAATTGCGATTCACAGTGAGGATGCAAAATCCTTGGGGAAAGATGCCCTTCTTCGCCACTATGCAGAGTTTGCATCAACTGGTTTAGTGCAACTCTATGCAGCCTTTCAAGGTGACTTTGAAAAAAAACCTCATCTACCTGAAGCAGATTTTTTCCTAAAAGAAGGAGAAGTGTTTGAAAACGAATGGCTTGTCCTTCACACACCAGGGCATACGAGGGGCTGTGTTTGCTTGTATAACGAAAAGAAAAAACAGCTTTTAAGTGGCGATACCCTTTTTTACATGGGCTGGGGCAGAACAGATTTGGAAGGCGGAGACCAAAGAGCTTTGCAAACGAGTTTAAAACGACTCTTTGATTTGCCTTCAGAGACAAAGGTTTTTCCGGGGCATGAGCAATACGGCTTTAGCTTGGCGGAAACAAATGCTTCTGTAACAAGAGGATTTCTTACCATTTAAGCTTGTTTATCTTGATTAAAAAAAAGACTGGGAAGGTCCCCAGTCTTTTTTTTTATTTTGTTTCAGCAAGAGCTTCTGAAATACTAAAGGCATAATCCCCAATTTTTTCTATATATCGTACCAAATCAATGTAGAGCAATTCGCTTCGAACGTCTGCACCCTTTTCAAGCCGCTTTCGAGCAACCTTTTTGAGGTTTTTTCTAAAGGCATCAACTTGGTCTTCGAGCACCTCGGCTAAGCGCAATTGGTCTCGACTGAGGTGTTTGTTTATATTTTTTTTAATAAAGAGCAGGAATTGTTGTACAAGTTCCCCATACGGTTCAAGTCGCTCCATATCCTCATCATTAAAGGTCATTTCTTTTTCTATGCTTCGCTTCAATAAAAGAAGGATACTAAAACATTCATCGGTAATACTTTCAAGGTCATCGATTATGCGTAACATAATCGAAACATTGTGCTTTGTACGATCAGCGATAGGAAGGTGTGAGCACTGAATAAGAAAGTTCGAAATTTCTTCTTGCATTTGATCTGCATAATCTTCTTGCTTTGAAAGTTTATCGAAGTGCTCATCGACAAAGTCTTCCGTTCGATTTATAAAACCTTTTTGAATTGTTGTAAACATATCGATAGCAATGTCGGTCATATCGGCAATTTCTTTTTCTGCCTGAATAATATAGGCCTCGTAGTTATCCTTCATGCTCGGTTTAATA
>JAAZLA010000019.1 GCA_012799545.1 Treponema sp. | reverse complement strand
TCTATAAATGTTTCGTTTCCTGAGCTAAAACCCTTAAAAAATTGCAATTTCTAGAGCTCCTCTTCGTCTTCAGAAAATGAATTGATAATGGAGTTCAATATGGACTCGGACTCTGCTGCATTTTCTCCAAGCAAAAAGGCAATTTTTTGCACAACTTGGAGATTTTTATCTATAACTTTTTTTGCCTGCTTTACGATGCGGTGTTTTTGTATTTGCGGAGAAGTAACATCTTCGATTACTGCTCCTGCAACAGATTCTTTTTCAATGACAAATACAGATATGTGAAATATTTTTTTGCCAAAGACTACTTCTTTTTCTATACGGTCGGGACCGCTTCGGGTCATAACGTCGCTGAGGTATTTTCCAAAGGGAATGATACGCTGAAGATCAACCCCTTCTAGTCCAGGTTTTGCTTCAAACATAAGTTCTATATCTGGTCCGATGAGACTCGCAAATTGTGTATTGCATTCAATTATTTTTAGGTCGGCATTTGCTATGACGACGCCACCTGGGATTGCGCGTATAAGACCGTTTGCTTTTTTTTGAGCAAGTTTTCTCATATAGGAAACGCACATTGTTTTTTCTGCTCGGTCATCGAGCATAGCTTCGGCGAAGAGTCGGCAGGTATCGTAGCCACAACTGGCACAGTTTAACTCATCTTCGCGTGTATATTTTCCCACCGAGCGTAGGGCATGACGAATGTCTTCTTCTGAGTGTTTTGTTTTTTCTTTCTTTTCTATGGGAAGGCTGCCGCTAAGGTCGCGCTCTGTTTCAAAAACCGTTTCGGGAAGTCGGTCGGCGGCTGTAAAAGCGTATTCATTTACACGAAGTGTTTTCAGAGCAAGGCTTGAACCCTTGCGAGTTCCCGGTCCATTGACGCAGCCTCCCTCACAAGCGAGAAGTTCCAAAAAAAGCGGTGCTTTAAGGCTCTCGTTATGAAGCCCTTCTAGGGATTCACGAATTTGCTCTATTCCCGTAAATGAAAGCGAGCGTATATTTTCCAGTTTTTTATAGGTTTTTAAGGAGTCTATCATTCCGCCACCGATGGGGTAGATGCTTCCCTGTCCAGCTCGAAAGGGGATAAAATCTTCTTTTGTTTTATCCAGTGGTGTAGACGGTTTCTTTAAAAGCCCCTCTTTTTTAAACCATTGCCGTAGGTCATTAAAGGTAAGCGCTGAGTCTATGATGTTCCACACATCGGCTTCTCGTTTTTTTGCAATGCAGGGACCGATGAAAACAATACCTACATCATCGCCGTAGATTTCCTTGAGGTATCGTGCATGTGCATGAAGAGGGGAAGAGGTTTCTGTTATGTATGGAGCAAATGAGGGACGGTATTGTTTTATATATTCGACACTTGCGGGGCAAGCGCTCGAGATGAATAGCTTTTGTTTTCCCCCTGTAGCTTGCAAGGCATCGAGTTCCTTTGCAATGTTTTGCGAAACGAGGTCTGCTCCAATTGCTGTTTCTGAGACAGCCCAAAAGCCAAGCTGCTTGAGAGAAAAAATCATTTCTTCGACAGAAAACTCAGGGAACTCTGAAGCAAAGGAGGGCGCAAGTGAAACAATAACGCGTGATTTTAGGTTAAAAAGCTGTTTTGTTTTGGGTACATCATCACGTACGTGTTTTGCTTTTGCGGGGCAGTGAATAACACAATGACCGCAGAGAATACAAAGCTCGGGGACAACCATCGCATGACCATCTTCAACTCGTATTGCTTTTACAGGACATTGACGAATGCACTTGTAGCAATCCTGGCATTCTGTGAGCTCGGTATAGATGGGTGAAATATGTGTCACGGTTTTACCTCGAGTTCGTGGTTTAGTAATGCTTCAATGCCTTCGGGACTTACTGAATAAAACACCTTGTCATCAATTTTTATAATTGGACCCTTGTT
>JAAZLA010000141.1 GCA_012799545.1 Treponema sp. | reverse complement strand
ATATTATATTCTTCGGCTGAAAAAACAACTGATAACGTGACTCATTTAGTTTCGCTTTCTACCAATGGTAAAAACACCATGGATATTTCGAATGAGAAAATTTTAGAAATTGAAACCCAGGCTTTTAAAATAAATGAAGTAGTTGATTTAATCGAACAAATAGCAGATCAAACAAACATTCTCGCAATGAATGCTGCAATTGAAGCAGCCCATGCCGGAGACGCCGGTAAGGGCTTTTCTGTTGTTGCTGAAGAAGTTCGTAAATTGGCAGAAGCATCGGCGGAGGGTTCAAAAGATATTTCTACCTTTGTTAGTGGTATTATCGGTCAAATAAAAAACACAAAAGAGGCAAGCCTAGCAACGGGCGAGGCCTTTAATGATATAGATCGCACTATACATCAGGTAAACAAAGAGGTTTCTATAATAAGTGAATCTCTTAATGATATTGCGCAAAAAAGCAGTGGCGTAATGAACAATATTCTGATGCTTAAAGATATTTCTGAAATGATAGATTTAAGTTCAAAAGAAGTAGCCACTCGCTCAGAGAGAATTTCTGAAGATATGAAGGTGGTTGAAGGCATAAGTAGTAATGTATTTGAAAAAAACACAGACTTATTATCATATATCCATACTCTAGAAGAATCTTCAAGATCTTTTGAGGAAGCAATTGGAAAGTTGCAAGGTGTAAGTCAAACTTTAAATGAAAAGTTATATAGTATTCAAATAAATGACGTTTGTGCTACGACAGATTTTGAGACAGAGTTTGAATCAGAGGGTAAAAATATTACCCTAGAGCAAAGTGAAAGTCTAGAAATACAAAATACTGAAAAAGATGAAGTTGTGCAGATCTCAATAGATGAAAAAGAAAAAAGCGAAAGTCAGTTTATGGAAGAGAATTCCTTCTTAGAAGAGATTGTGCAAGATTCCTCGGTTCAAGAATCGAGTACAAAAGAAATAGAAAAAATAGAACAAGAAGATGAAAAACAAACAACAAAAGAAACAGTTGATATTGATTTAGATGATTTTTTTAATTAAGCCTATCTTAACAAAAATCAAAGAAAAAACTATACTATACAGATGAAAGAACCAATTGAATCCTATGATGTTGCGATCGTTGGCGGAGGGCATGCTGGAATAGAAGCTGCTCTCGCTGCCTCCCGAATGAACTTAAAAACAATTCTTATAACGCAATCCATTTCGAACATAGGAGTTTTGTCCTGTAACCCGTCGATTGGAGGTATCTCCAAGGGAAATATTGTAAGGGAGATAGATGCCCTCGGCGGTGAGATGGGAAAAATCATTGACAAGGCAATGATACAGTTTCGCCTTTTAAACAAAAGTCGAGGACCTGCTGTACAAGCTCCGCGCTCTCAAGCTGATAAAAATTACTATGCCTCCATTGCACGACAAAGTCTAGAGACGCAAGAAAACTTGAGTCTTTTGCAAGACACAATCGTGGATATCCAAGTCGAAGAAAAAGAAAAGACATACTTAAAAGCGCTTCTTACCGAGCGTGGTCGGCTCATTCCTTGCCGGGCTGCTGTTCTTACTACGGGCACTTTTATGGGAGGAAAAATCTTTATCGGGCAGTTTGATGCGCCAAATGGCAGGCTCGGGGAACTCGGCGCCTATGGCTTGACTGAATCGCTTCAAAAACTCGGTTTTAAAATAGGGCGATTAAAAACAGGTACTCCGCAGCGTGTCCTCAAATGCTCTATAGATTTTTCCAAGTTTGAGATACAAAAAGGGGATGAAACGATTATTCCTTTTTCATTTGATAATGAAAAAATCGAAAGACCGATGGTGCCTTGTTATCTTGGCTATACAAATGAAAAAACCCATGAAATTATTCGAGAAAATATTTTAAAATCTCCCTTATATGCAGGAAAAATTTCTGGTGTCGGTGCTCGATATTGTCCATCTCTAGAAGATAAGGTGATGCGTTTTGCAGAACGGGATAAACATCAGATTTTTATTGAACCAGAAAGTTTGGATTCAAATGAAATGTATATAAACGGTGTGAGTTCTTCTTTGCCTGAAGATGTGCAAGATGCTTTTTTGAGAACGATTCCTGGTTTTGAGCATGCTAAGGTTACTCGCCCTGGCTATGCTGTCGAATATGATTTTATTGAACCAACACAACTCTATCCGTCTCTGGAAACAAAAAAAGTGGTGGGTCTTTTTTCTGCCGGTCAAATCAATGGCACTTCAGGCTATGAAGAAGCTGCAGGCCAAGGTTTGGTTGCTGGGGTGAATGCAGCTTTGCGCGTAAAGGCTATGCAAAAAAAGCAGGTAGAATATGAGCCACTTTTTTTAGGCAGGGATGAGGCCTATATCGGAGTTATGATTGATGACTTGGTAACGCTCGGTACAAAAGAGCCCTATCGTATGTTTACCGCACGGGCTGAGTACCGTATGAATTTGCGCCATGATACCGCAAACGAGCGACTTTGTGAAAAAGGCTTTAAAGTGGGCTTAAAAACAAAGGCACAGCTCGACGCAGTGGAAGAGAAAAAAGCCTTAAAAAAAGAAATTCTTTCCTTGCTTAAAACAAAGCGGGGTGTGCAAAATCCTGGTTATGAGAAAAGGATATGGGAAGAAGCTGAAATAGATTATAAATACGAGCACTATATCCTCAAGCAAGAAAAACGAGTTGAGAAGCTAAAAAAAATGGAGCACTTTTCCATAGCTGCTGATTTTGATTATAGCAAGATAGTCGGCCTTTCAAATGAGTCGCGGCAAAAACTTGAAGAAATTCGCCCGACAAGCTTGGGACAAGCAGGGCGTATTTCGGGAATTCGGTCATCAGATATAATGCTTTTGATGATTTACCTAAAGTGATTCTTCGTAGCTTTGGTTTAGAATGTCTAAAACTTCTTCCTTGGTGAATAAGCCCGCATTGACCATATCGGCACATTGTTCACTAACTGAACGATTAAAAAAGAGTAAGTCATCGGTAGCGATGGAAACTCGTACTCCTTCTTGTACAAAACGTTTTATGGGGTGGCTTTCCAAAGACGTTACCGCAGAAAGCATTACGTTGCTTGTCGGAGTAATGTTGAGGCGGACATTTTTTTCTTTCAATAACAGTAAGGCAGAGTCGTCGTAGGCTGCATTTATACCGTGTTGTACCTCATCGAGTTCAAAGAAGTTGACAAAATCTTTTACCGTTTGTGCATTTGAAAATTCTCCAATATGAGCTTTTTTCTTTAATCCTTTTTTATAGGCAAGTTCAAAATAGGCTTGAAACTCTTCTATGCCATCTAAAACTTCTGGTCCATAGAGATCAATACTTCCAAAAACGCCACTTTGTATGCACTCGGGCACGAGCTTTTTCAGTTTTGCCTTATCGAAGGTTTTTCCCATTCCTACTTCGGGACGAAAGCTGATATCGTTTATATATTGGCTCTTTAGGGATTCAAGCATATTGCAAAAAGCAGTCGTATTTCTAAAAAATTGTGCAAGTCCCATATCAACACTTGCTTCAAGGATTTTAATGCCGTCTTCTATCGCATCTTCTATAGATAAGCTAAAAAGCGTGCTTACATCTTTTGCTGATTGAACTCTTGGACGTGTATAATCTCCTATAATCTCATGCATTTCATCTAAGCCAGACATTTTTCGTGGAAAATTTGGAATGTAAAAACCTGCCCATGGGGCATAGGATGAATAGCGCATTCCCAAGTTTAGATGATTGTGCGCATCGATTTTGGGAATATCTAAAAATTCTGAAAAAGAAATCATTACGTCAACTCCGTTCATGTTTTTATTGCACTAGTAGCAATTTTTCCATTTCTGTAACAAGATTTTCAAATTCTTGTATCGCAGCTCGTATAGGCCCTTTTTCTTCCATATTTACTCCTGCTTTTTTTAAAGCTTGAATAGGATAGGCTGAACCCCCGCTCGATAAAAACTTAAAATAATCTTGTCTTTCTTGTTCTGTACCTTCTCTTACTTTTTTAGCTAGGGCTAAGGAAGCAGAGACTCCAGTTGCGTATTTATAGACGTAGAAAGCAGAATAAAAGTGAGGGATCCGAAGTGATTCGAGATCGCTTTCGCTTTCAAATTGCATTTCTGGTCCAAAATAGCTTACAAGTAAGTTTCTATATTCACTTCGTAATAAATCAAGCGTCAAAGGTTGTCCGCTTTCTTGTTTTTCGTGTGTTATCTTTTCAAACTCAGCAAACATTGTTTGTCTGTAGAGTGTTGCCAAAATATCAGATGCGCGATTACAAAGTAAATATGCCTTCATAGTATTATCGGCAGAATGTTTCAAAAGATAATGAAAAAGTAAGTCTTCGTTGAAAGTTGATGCAACTTCAGCTTCAAAAATAGTATAATTATAGCTTAAAAAGGGGTTATTTCTTGCAGAATAGTAGGTGTGCATAGAATGTCCGCCTTCGTGTGCGAGGGTGAATACATCGCGTAGGACATTTTCTTTGTAATTCATCAAGATATAGGGATAGCCGGTATAGCCTCCTGCCGAAAATGCACCGCTTCGTTTTCCTTTATTTTCGTATTTATCAACCCAGCCATTCAGTAATCCAGAGCAAAGAATATCAGTGTATTCGTTGCCAAGTGGACGGAGAGCTTCCCGTAAGATATCGACAGCTTCGGCATAGGGAGTTATTCGAGAAACTTCGGGTACGAGGGGGACGTAGACATCCCAATGTCGTAAGGTATCGAGCTTGAGGATTTTTTTTCGTAGGCTGTAGTATTTGTGGAAAACAGCCTTGTGTTCATGAATAGTAGCGATGAGGTTTTCGTAGACTGCGAGGGGAACCTTATCACGGTAGAGCGCAGCTTCTATGCTCGATGTATATCCGCGAGCTCTGGCATTGTAAATGTCGAGATGGACGCTTCCTGCGTAGAGGCTTGCAAGGGTGTTTTTATGCTTGTCAAAGGTGCCGTAGAATTTTTTATAGGCAGCTTCGCGAATATCTCGATTTGCGCTTTCTAAAAAAATGGAATAAGTGGATTGGCTGAGGGCTTCTTCCCCTGCATCAGTTTTTATTGTGCCAAAATCTAAATCAACATTTGTGAGCATAGAAAAAGCTTTTTGTGCGGTTCCATTCGCTTCCATTTGAAGGGCAAAGAGTCGCTCTTCTTTTTCAGATAAGATATAGGGCTTGAGCCACAAGAGTTTTTCTATAGCAATTTTAAAATCAGCAAAGTCATCCGTTTCTATCCATTTTGTAAGTTTTTCTTCCGGAATGCTTTGTATCTCTGGTACAAAAAAACTCAATTCTTCTTCGGATTTACTTGCCGCTATCATTATCCTGCCATAGATATCTTGATAGCTTGAATCGGAAGCATCTGTTGTGGTGAGTAAAAAAGCGTAGGATGCAAGTTTTTCTATTGTCTCTTCAAGTTTGCTGAATGCTTTAAGAGCTTCTAGTAAATTTTCTTCGTTTTCAGCGAGTCGGCCTTTGAAAGACGCGAGAGTTTTGGTTTTTTCGGGTACAGTTTTGAGATCTGTTTCCCATTCATCAAGGCTATTGTAAAGACTTGTTAGGTCCCATTTGTCTTCTTGTTTTACGTCTTTACGTAAAGGTATAGATTTTGTACTCATAATAATAAAGTATAACAAGCTTTAGGTGAAATAACAAGGAAGTTTAATTTTTTTCTTAGCTTGAGAAAAAGAATAAAAGTATGATATACTGTGCGTAGAAAAGGGGCTGTATGTTAAAAGGCAAACATGTTATTGAACCGAGTAATTTAAGTGTAAAAGAAATAGATGAAATTTGTTCTTTAGCGGAGCAGATTCTTGTAGACCCAGCAGCATTTATGGATGTGTGTAGGGGCAAGATTCTTGCGACGCTTTTTTTTGAGCCAAGCACGAGAACGAGGCTTTCTTTTGAAGCTGCGATAATGCGTTTGGGTGGTACCTTTTTAGGTTTTGCGGATGCGCTTTCAAGCTCGACAGCGAAGGGAGAAAGCTTAGCCGATACTATTCGAACTGTTGCTGCCTATAGCGATATTATAGCGATGCGAAGTCCGAAAGAAGGGGCTGCAATGCTTGCATCAAAATATTCTTCAAAACCAATCATAAATGCAGGGGACGGTGGGCATCAGCATCCGACACAAACGCTTACGGATTTGCTGACAATTCGTTCTATTAAGGGTGGGTTTTCAAACCTTACGATTGGTCTTTGTGGTGACCTTAAGTTTGGGCGAACTGTGCATAGTCTTATAAAAGCGATGAGTCGGTATTCAAACGTGAAATTTGTTCTCATAAGCCCGACGGAATTGCAGATTCCTAGTTATCTTGAGTCACAGATTTTGAAACCTCTAGGTATAGCCTATACAAGCGTCGAGCAACTCGATGATGTTATTGGAGACCTAGACATCTTATATATGACGCGTGTTCAAAAGGAACGGTTTTTTAACGAGCAAGATTATATCCGCCTAAAAGATAGTTATATTTTGGATGCAGAAAAAATGAAAGGAGCACGAAAAAACCTCATTGTTATGCACCCGCTTCCACGCGTGAATGAAATTTCTCCTGAAGTTGACTCCGATCCGAGGGCGGTTTATTTTAAGCAGGTTGAGTTTGGCATGTATGCGCGTATGGCGCTGATTGCAAAACTCACCGGTGCAATCTAAAGGAAGATAGAATGATACATGTTGATACGATAAAAAATGGTTTGGTAATCGACCATATTCGCGCAGGAAGCGGACCGCGTATTTTTTCATGGCTTGGTCTCGATAAGGCCGATTTTTCAGTTGCGATGATTATGAACGTGCCTTCAAAAACACATGGTAAAAAAGATATTATAAAAATCGATAGTATTATTTCTATAGACTATTCGGTGCTTGGTTTTATTGACCCAAATATAACGATAAATGTTGTGGTGGAAGAGCGCATTACGCGAAAAATAAACCTCACTCTGCCAGATCGCGTTGAAAATATTATTGCCTGTAAAAATCCTCGTTGTATAACAAGTACAGAAAAATATATAACCCATGTTTTTACTCTTGTTGATAAAAAACGAGCTGAGTATTGTTGTGAATATTGCGATGAGCTTTATCGCGCAGGGATAGGTGAGGTTTTTTGATGAAAAAAATTATATATAATGTAAGAATTGTTGATACAAACACAGACGAGTACGGAGCTGTTGTGGTACGAAAGGGAAAGATAGAGTCTGTGGTTTTATTGGGTAAGGATGTTTCAAATATTTGTATTGCGCCGAGTTTGCGCAAGCTCATCGATTCATGCGATGAAAAAATAAATGCAAAGGGACTGGTGCTTATGCCCGCCTTTGTTGACTGGCATGCACATTTTCGATATCCGGGGCAGGGTGAAAAAGAAGATTTGGAAACTGGTCTTGCTGCAGCTCGCGCAGGTGGTTTTAGT
>JAAZLA010000140.1 GCA_012799545.1 Treponema sp. | reverse complement strand
TCCTGCTTTTTTACCCATTTTTCTGGCTCTCTTCGTTTTGGAGCAGATTATTTTGAAGTGCTTGAAAACAAACAGCTTTTATATTCTGATCATAGTTGGGGAAATTTTTTTGTTAAACCTGCTTTTTGGTTTGCTTCTCAAAGTTTTATCAGTTTAATTTCAGGGAAAAAAATACAAAACAGTCATTTTACTTGTGCAAGTTTTTATCAGCCAAAAAACAAAAAATATAAGACTTATTTTGTGCTAGATTGCAACAATCAAAGGTTTCGCTTTTTGCCTAAACAAATGCAAGTTAGTATTCATAAAAAAGAAGCATATACTCAATGGGTTTTATCTGCAGAAAATAAAGCCTATTTAATGGACCTTGATATATATGCAAAGGCATCTGATATGGTAAAAATAGGCTATAGTTTTGAGAGCATTCAAAGATTAGATACGAATCATCTTTTTTCTCTTGGTGCAAAGGGCTACGGTGAACTGAGATTGTATAAAAAAAAGAAAAAAAATCTTGAGATAATTGAACATGTGCGCATTGAAAATTGTCTTTGTGAGCAAGCCTTAAATTTCCCCCCGAATATATAAAATGCTTGCATTTTGCCTTGGCTTTTTGTACATTTAAACTATGAATTATGATAGATTAACTATAAAAGCACAGGAAGCAATTCAAGTTGCATCGACTATAGCACAACAAGAGGACCACTCTGAAATAGGCAGTGAGCATCTTTTGTTTGCGCTTCTCGACCAAAAAGATGGTATTATTCCACCACTTGTTGAACGAGTGGGGGTACAGGTATCTACCTTACTGAATGATGTCGAAGAACTTCTCGATGTCTATCCTCGTGTAACAGGAAATGTACAAGTCGCTTTATCAAACGATGTTCAAAAAATCTTAGCAAAGGCTGAAAAAGAAACTGAAAACTTAAAAGATGACTATGTTTCAACTGAGCATATCTTTTTAGCTCTAGAATCCTCTCATTCAAAAGTAACACAAGTTTTACACCGTTATGGTATTACTCGTCATGCTATCTTACAAGCGCTTAGTTCTATACGTGGAAACCAGAGAATTACAAGTCAAGAGCCAGAAGCAACGATGCAATCTTTAGAAAAATACTGCAAGGACCTAACACAGCTTGCTCGTCAAGAAAAAATAGACCCTGTTATTGGGCGAGATGAAGAAATCCGTCGCGTTATGCAAGTTTTATCTCGAAGGACAAAAAACAACCCCGTTCTCATTGGAGAGCCTGGAGTTGGAAAAACCGCTATTGCTGAGGGCTTAGCGCGCCGCATGGTTTCCGGAGATGTCCCCGATAGCCTTAAAAACAAACGCTTGCTTGCCCTCGACCTTGGAGCCCTTGTCGCAGGTGCTAAATTTCGCGGTGAATTTGAAGAGCGGCTCAAAGCGGTTATTAATGAGGTGCAAAAATCAGATGGGCAGATTATTTTATTTATCGATGAGCTGCACACGCTTGTTGGCGCGGGAGCATCGGAAGGCTCTATGGACGCATCAAATCTTCTTAAGCCAGCTCTTGCGCGAGGTGAGCTTCGGGCAATCGGAGCAACAACTCTTGATGAGTATCGCAAGTACATTGAAAAGGATGCTGCCCTTGAAAGACGTTTTCAACAGGTCAATTGTGCTGAGCCAAGCGTAGAAGATACAATCGCCATACTTCGCGGCTTAAAAGAAAAATACGAAGTGCATCACGGGGTGCGTATAAAAGACGAAGCCTTGGTTGCAGCAAGTTTACTTTCCAATCGCTATATTACCAATCGATTTTTGCCCGATAAGGCTATCGACTTAGTTGATGAGGCAGCGAGTAAGCTCAAGATGGAAATTGAAAGTCAGCCAACTGAACTAGACCAAGTTGAGCGGCGCATCATGCAATTGACGATTGAAAAAGTATCTCTTGCAAAGGAAGAGGATGCCTCTTCTAAAGAACGCCTCGCAAAGCTTGAAAAAGAACTTGCAGATGTTTCTGAAAAACGAGATGCAATGAAAGCACAGTGGGAAAATGAAAAAAAACGCATCGATGAAAGACGACATGTAAAAGAAGAACTTGAGCAGCTGCGCAATGATGAAGTGCGTTTTACTCGTGAGGGCAATTTTAACAAGGCAGCAGAGATAAAATACGGTTTAATTCCCGCGCTTGAAAAAAAACTTGCCACAGAAAACACCGAAGACGAGGCTGCATCGAAGGATAAAAAAACAGAAAGTCTCTTACGAGAAGAGGTGAGCGAAGAAGATATTGCAAAGGTTGTTTCCATTTGGACGGGTATACCGGTAACAAAGATGATGGAAAGCGAAATGCAAAAACTCCTCGAGCTTGAGACTATTTTACACAAACGGGTTGTCGGGCAAGATGAGGCTGTTCGTGCGGTAAGCGATACCATACGTCGAAACAAAGCGGGACTTTCTGATGAAAATAAACCCTTGGGTAGTTTTTTGTTTTTAGGCCCGACGGGAGTTGGGAAAACCGAGCTTGCAAAAACCTTAAGTGATTTTTTATTTAACGATGAAAAAGCGCTTACACGTATCGACATGTCTGAGTATATGGAAAAGTTTTCTGTAAGCCGATTGATAGGTGCACCTCCTGGCTATGTTGGCTATGATGAGGGTGGACAGTTAACCGAAGCGGTTCGCCGTCGCCCCTATAGCGTAGTGCTCTTTGATGAAATTGAAAAAGCACATCCCGATGTATTCAATGTACTCTTGCAAGTTTTGGATGATGGGCGTTTAACAGATTCTCAAGGACGCATTGTCGATTTTAAAAATACGATTATTATAATGACGAGCAATATTGGCAGTGATTTAATCTTGCAAGCACAAACAAATGAAGACTTGCATAAAATAGCAAACCAAATTGATGCGGTCTTAAAAACAGCCTTTAGACCAGAGTTTCTAAACCGTATAGACGAAACAATCACCTTTAGTCGCCTTGATGAATCCGCAATTGCTTCGATTATACAGTTACAACTTGACAGGCTGTCTGCAAGACTTGAAGCAAAACGCATGAAAATTGCTTTTTCAAAAGAAGCATTAGACTTTTTATCAAAGGTAGGCTATGACCCCTTATTTGGTGCGCGTCCGGTAAAGCGAGCAATTCAAAGCTATGTAGAAAATCCTTTGTCAAAGGAATTGTTGACTGGGCGTTTTAAAGAAGAAAGTCGTATCCAGGTAAACTACGATAAAGCAACGGATGCCCTTACTTTTTCCTAAGTGATATTCTTGAAACCAAAAAAAAGGCTCGATGATCGAGCCTTTTTTTTTCTCAGTATCTGTTTTTATCTAAGCTTATATAGAAAGTTTTATTTTTTTACCCAAGGAAGCGTAATGTTTTTGTCGAATTTCTTTTACCATTTCGTCTTTTAAGTATTCATCAAAGTTCATCATCCGATCGATAATTCCCTCTGGGGTAATTTCTATAATTCTATTTGCAATAGATGTTATAAACTCATGGTCGTGGCTATTAAATAGAATAACCCCAGAAAAATCTACAAGGGCGTTGTTCAAACTCGTAATCGCTTCGAGATCGAGGTGATTTGTCGGCTCGTCAAGAATAAGACAGTTTGCACCGCTGAGCATCAGTTTTGAGAGCATGCAGCGTACTTTTTCCCCTCCAGATAAAACCTTTACCGGTTTGAGAGAATCGTCGCCAGAAAAAAGCATTCGTCCCAAAAAGCCACGTACATGCGTGTCGTCTTGTTCTTTGGAAAATTGCTTGAGCCACTCGGTGATATTCATATCGGTTTCAAATTCTTGGCTGCTATCGAGGGGGAGGTAATCATAGCTTATTGTTTGCCCCCAGTAGACATCGCCTGAGTCTGCTTTTATATTGTCCGTAATTATGTCAAAAAAAGCTGACTTTGCTTTATGCTCCATTCCCACAAAGGCTATTTTATCTCCCTTGTTTATAGTGAGACTAAAATCCTTGAGTAAATCAATACCTTCATGTTTGTAGTTGAGTTTTTCGACCCGTAGTACATTGTTCCCAACATCTCTGTCGCTTTTAAAATGGACGTAGGGAAATTTTCGCGTAGTTACATGTAGTTCTTCAAGGGCGAGTTTGTCGTAGACTTTTTTTCTACTTGTCGCTTGTCGACTTTTTGCAGCGTTTGAGGCAAAACGTAAAATAAATTCTCGTAAATCCTTCATTTTTTCTTCACGTTTTTTTGCCATATCCTTTTGTTGCCGTTGCATTATCTGACTCATCTGATACCAAAAATCATAGTTTCCACTAAACATCGTAATTTTACCAAAGTCAATATCGCAAATCGTCGTACAAACCGCATTTAAAAAGTGTCTGTCGTGGCTTACCACAATAACAATGTTCGGAAATTCGATTAAGTATTCTTCAAGCCAGTGAATGGACTCTA
>JAAZLA010000139.1 GCA_012799545.1 Treponema sp. | reverse complement strand
TAATTTACATCCTTTGTACTGGCGCAAAGGTCCCCGCCTTCCTCGGTTCTTCCTTTGCCTTTATCCCTGCCCTCATCGGCATATCCCAAGCATATGGCCAAGCCTATGCACTCGGTGGTGCGATTTGTGCAGGGCTTTTTTATGCCATCGTCGCCGGCTCTATAAAAGTTTCTGGTTCCGGCTGGATAGATAAGGTCCTACCACCAGTCGTTATAGGCTCAGTTATTATTGTTATAGGGCTCAATCTTGCCCCCACGGCAATGAATTCTGCTATGTTCGACCAAAGTGGCAACTATTCCTTAGTGTATTTATCCATCGCCTTTGTAACGCTCTCTATCGCAATTATAGCAAGCATTTTCTTTAAAGGCTTTTTTAATACAATTTCTATTTTAATCGGTCTCATTGGCGGCTATCTTTTCACACTCATTATGGGATTTATTTTTCCCTCCTATGCTATCATCGATTTTTCTATCGTAGAAAACGCAAAGTGGTTTGGACTGCCATTCTTACAGTTAAATGAAATGGGAAAATATTATTGGCTTGCACCAAAATTTGCCTTAGTACCCATCCTCACCTTTATCATTGTTTCTTTGGCAACAATCTGTGAGCACCTTGGCGATATTCTCGTAACCTCAAAGGTTGTTGGACAAGATTTTTACAAAAAACCTGGACTGCATCGCACTCTTTTAGGTGACGGGCTTGCAACAGCTTGGGCTGGTCTTTGGGGTGGTCCTCCAAACACAACCTACGGCGAAAACATCGGTGTTATGGCTATCACAAAGGTTTACAGTATTTGGGTAATCGGGGGAGCTGCTGTCATTGCCCTCTTGCTTTCCTTCATTCAAAAATTTGGTGCTATAATCCAAACAATTCCCGGTCCCGTCATGGGCGGCATCTCCATGCTCCTCTACGGACTCATCGCTTCGAGCGGTTTACGCACCATCGTAGAAAGTGGCGTCGACTATAAAGACAAACGAAACCTCACTATTTCATCAGTCATCCTTGTCATCGGCATTGGTGGAGGGCTTTTAGAATTTCACGTGGGTTCAAACTTTACCTTCTCACTCGGCGGAGTTGCTCTTGCGACCGTCATCGGGATCCTTCTCAATGCAATCATCCCCAAAACGAATATCGAATAAAGTATAAAAACAATAAAAAAGGGCTGCCCATACTTTTTAGACAGCCCCTTTTTTATACTCTTTTTTATATCGCCCGAATCGATTCATCCAAATTACGTATAACTGTATCACTTGCAAAACCCAAGTCTCGAACATTTTGGGAGCGTAAAATAATATCTTGAAACGAAGTATTGATTACATCAAGGCGCGAAAGTGTCTGGCTACTTTTATCTCGCAAGGCTTCGATGACACTGGTATTATGCGATATCATCTCTGTTATCTCTTGCACAGATACCGACATATTTCTTGAAGAGAGAACGACATTTGAAACAGCTGAATTTATGTCGCCTGTCCCTATGGACAATTCTTTCATTCCACCTTGAATTTCATCAAAAGCAAGACGAGTTTGACTAATTTCTGTGCCAATGGCCTGGAAAGCTTCACCTATTTGTTTATTAGCATTTTCTACCTCGAAAATACTTTCAAAAAAAGCTTTAAGCCCATCCGAAATAGTCTTACTATTAACGGAGGTTTCTTCTGCTAAGCGTCGTATCTCAGCAGCAACTACGGCAAAGCCCTGGCCAGCAATTACAGTTGGTATTGCGTATGTCCCATACAGCTGCTTGCAAGTTACCACTACGTAAAACTATTAAACTTGCAGTCACAAGAACAATAATAACAATTGCCCCTAAATATCCTTTTTTCGTTAATACGGAATCCAAGGGCATAATAGTATAAAAGAAAATAAGCATTGCAAGAGCACCATACATAAAAAAACTATAATAAAAAAAGACCCTCGCCTTACTTTTTTCCATATCATCTTTTTTTTCAAAGCGTGAGAGATACCAGCTTTCAAATTTCATTAAAACCTTCCTTCACTATAAACAGTGTATTACTAGTGTATTCAGGAGATTTAATCTATCAAGAGAATTTTTAAAATGCTATCTAGACCCAAGCTACAAAAAAAAGTATTATGTTAAAAAAGGATAATGTATGTCTTCTGAAAATATACACGATACAGCAAAGCAAAACAATGAAATAGCAGTCTCATCTATGATAATTTTGGCAAGTTATTTTCTTGCACAAATTCTCGCCGATATCGGAAGTTTAAAAATTGCTGCCATAAGTAGAATAAGTTTTGATGCAGGGACACTTATCTACCCCTTTACCTTCACCTTACGAGACCTCATTCACAAAAAACTGGGAAAAAAAACCGCTCAAAGGATGATTATTCTTTGTGCAGGAGCAAATCTTATTATGGCAGGATTTTTTGCCCTTGTAACGCTTCTGCCCTCAGACCCAACGTGGACCTTGCAAGCAGCTTTTGCAGCAGTTTTAGGACCAGTATGGCGCATAGTATTGGCATCGATTGCAGCTGAGCTCATATCAGAGCTTATCGACACAGAAGTCTATCAACTATGGGTAACAAAGGTTACAACAAAACACCAGTGGGCACGCGTCCTCGTTTCAAACGCGGTGAGCGTGCCTATCGATTCTATTATTTTTGCTCTTATCGCTTTTAGCGGTGTTTTACCACAAGAAACGGTATGGCTTATCGTTTGGGCAAATATCGCTATAAAAGGTCTTGTAACGATTATCAGCATTCCCTTAATTTATTTTGTGTAAGATTAGCTTAGAGGAATCGTTATTGCAAAAAGGGTC
>JAAZLA010000001.1 GCA_012799545.1 Treponema sp. | reverse complement strand
ACCAGAAGTAGATGATGCAAATGAAATTATCAATCGGAAACTACGAGAATATTTTGATGGCAAAATCGTTCGTAAAGATTTAACGAAATCAATTAAAGAAGGTGCAAATGTTCCTGTCTATGTTTTAGAATTTTTGCTTGGACAGTATTGCTCTTCTGATGATCCTCAAATTATAGAAGCTGGTGTTTTAAATGTAAAAAAAATCCTTTCAGAAAACTTTGTACGTCCTGATGAATCTCAAAAAGTTCTCGCCTCTTTACGAGAGCGTGGCAGTTATACAGTTATAGACCGCATCACAGTCAACTTAAATATAAAACTCGATAGGTACGAAGCTGTTTTTTCAAACCTTGGTGTTCAAAACATTCCTATTTCATCAGAATATGTATCTAAGTATGATCGATTGCTTTGTGGAGGAATTTGGTGCATCATCGGTCTTGAATATGAATACATTGAGGAAGATAAAAAATCTACGCCAATTCGCATTATGAAGGTAACGCCGATTCAAATGCCACACATTGATATGAATGAAATCAAAAAGGGGCGTAGTTTTTTTACTAAGGATGAGTGGATTACAATCTTGCTTCGTTCAACAGGAATGGAAGCCGATCACTTCACCGATCGCGAAAAGTGGTTACAACTTGCGCGTATGCTCCCATTAATTGAGAACAACTTTAATCTATGCGAACTTGGACCCCGCAGTACAGGAAAATCGCATCTTTATAAAGAAATAACACCAAACTCTATTCTTGTCTCCGGTGGGCAAACTACGGTTGCTAATCTATTTTATAACATGAGCACAAAACAAGTTGGGCTTGTTGGACTTTGGGACTGTGTTGCCTTTGATGAAGTGGCAGGTATTACATTTAAAGATAAAGATGGCGTACAAATTATGAAAGATTATATGGCGTCCGGATCTTTTGCAAGAGGAAGGGAAGAGAAAGCCGCTTCTGCCTCAATGGCATTTGTAGGAAATATAAATCAAAGCGTAGATGTGCTGTTGAAAACCTCCCATTTGTTTGATCCTTTTCCTGAAGCGATGGCATATGACACTGCTTTTTTAGATCGCATGCATTGCTATATACCTGGTTGGGAAATACCCAAATATCGTCCAGCATCATTTACCAATGACTATGGGTTTATTACAGATTACCTTGCCGAATTCATGCGAGAGATGAGAAAAGAAACCTATGGAGAAATCATCGAAAAATATTTTCGACTTGGAACCAATTTAAATCAACGCGATGTAATAGCAGTAAGAAAAATAGTTTCTGGTTTTATAAAAATGCTTTATCCAAATGGTGAGTTTTCAAAAGATGATGTCAAAGAGATTTTGATTTTTGCTCTTGAAATGCGCAGACGAGTAAAAGAACAGTTAAAAAAAATTGGCGGAATGGAATTTTATGACGTAAACTTTTCTTTTATTGATAATGAATCTTTTGAAGAGCATTATGTTTCTGTTCCAGAACAAGGTGGTGGAAAAATTATCCCCGATGGTATGACCAACCCAGGAAATGTTTACACAGTTTCGCAAGGTAAAACTGGGATGATTGGAGTGTATCGTCTTGAAACTCAAATGCTTCCAGGAAACGGTAAGTTTGAACGCACAGGATTAGGTTCAGATCGAGATGCAAAAGAAGCTACGAATACAGCTTTTAATTATTTAAAAGCAAGCGGCAACCAAATTAGCGGACAACTAAGCACTACCACAAAAGATTATATTACAAACTACCAAGACTTAAATGGAATTGGTATGACAAAATATTTAACCTTGCCAACTGTAATAGCACTTGCATCCTGTGCCTTAGGCAAACCAACAATTTCGAGTCTCGCTGTCTTGGGAGAAATAAGTATCAGTGGCACAATTCTTAAAGTGGAAGAACTTGCAAGCGTTTTACAAGTATGCCTCGATGCAGGTGCTAAAAAAGTATTAGTTCCCATTACATCGGCAGGAGATCTTGGAACTGTTCCTTCAGACCTCATTGGAGCCTTTAGTTTAATATTTTATAGTACTCCGCAAGAAGCTGTATTTAAAGCTCTGGGTGTAGAATAAAAGGAAAGAAAATAGATATTGGATAGATGCTTT
>JAAZLA010000018.1 GCA_012799545.1 Treponema sp. | reverse complement strand
TAGAACCCGATCCAGAAAAACTTACGGTTTTTTTGGTTCTAGGAGTTAATGGAGTAGGGAAAACAAGTACCATCGCAAAACTTGCGCATCATTTTAAGAGCGAAATGAATCTTGAATCTGTTTTAGCTGCAGGAGATACCTTTCGTGCAGCCGCAATCGAACAGCTCGTCTATCACGGAGAAAAAGTCGGCATGAGGGTTGTGCACCAAAAAGCAGGTTCGGACCCAGGGGCTGTTATTTATGATGCGATTGAATCGGTAAAGGCGAAGGGGAAAGGCTTAGTGCTTGCAGATACTGCAGGACGCTTACATAATAAAGAAAATTTGGTAAAAGAATTACAAAAAATAAACCGCCTTGCAGAAGATAAGGCGAGTGAGGGAGCATATAAGAAAATTCTTATTTTAGATGCGACAACAGGGCAAAATGCCCTCCGTCAAGCAGAGGTTTTTCACGAAGCTATAGGTATAGATTTCGTTATCCTTACAAAATATGACTCGAGCGCAAAGGGTGGCGTTGTTATAAGTTTAGGCAAAGACTTAGGTCTTCCTCTTGCTTTTATCACAAATGGCGAGCGTTATACCGACATAGAGCCCTTTGCAAAGTCGCAGTTTTTGGATGAGTTTATTGGTTCATGACGCAATCTAAAAAAAATCTTTTTATAGCTTTTTTTTCTCTCATCTTTGTGTATTTTCTTGGAAGTCAAGAAAGCTTGCTTGATTCAAAAAATCTACTTCGATCCCACCTCTTAGAAGATGAAGCTTTGTATTTTACAAAAGAACAAGCTGGTGCTATGCAAAGCATTATTTTACAATATGACTCTCGGGTGATAGTAAAAAAATATGATGCACTCGCTCGTGAATTTCAGCGAAATATCTATGAGCAAACTGACACGGAAGATATACTCCTCGCATCTGAAGCTTTTTTTTATATGGATGATTCTCTTGTTGCGTATAAAAAGATAGGTATTGATTATGAGAGGGATTTATATTTTGAGTCGCTTTATGATGAAAAAGGAAGACTCAAGAGCTTGGAAAAAAAAGTCTATGATAAAGTAAAAAAAGAAGCGGGAAAAAGCCTTGTCAAAGAAAGCTATCTTTGGGATGAAAAAGATAGGCTTATTCAAAAAGAAGAAGTTTTTGAAAAGAGTCGTCTGCGTTATGAAAATTCCTATGAAAAACCTTTCTCGAGTGAATTTATCTATGATCAAAAAAAATTTTTAAATGATAGCTTGCAAGAAGAGAAAATATATACTGATGCTTCAAGTTATATAAACATACATTATTTTTCCAATATGCTAAAAACCTTTAGTTTCTATACAGATGGCGTAAAAACAGAAGAAATTTTTTATCAAGCAGATAGAGTACTTCGGAGAGTTCTATATGATTAAGCGCAGTAAACGACACTTGGAATGGATTTTTTTTGTTTCAAGGCGTTTTTCAAAGCTAGAAAAAGAATCCCGTTTTGCCGCTCTTTCTATTTTGCCTAAAATAGGTATTGCCGTTGGAGTATTATCCTTAATCGTTATTTTATCGGTGATGAACGGTTTTCAGCTTGAATCTATAAATAGTATTTTAGAAGTGAGCTCCTATCATGTGCAAGCTTCTGTATCAGAGCATTTTGAATCAGCAGATAGTGAGTCGAATTTATCCTACGAGACAATTGAACGAACGAAAGTTGCTTTAGCTGCACTGCCGCAAGTGCAATTGATTCAGCCTTTTTTAGAAAGCCAAGCCTTATTGGTTGGGAAGGCAGGCAGACAAAGTCCTGCCCGTATACGAGCGCTTTCACAAGATGCGTACCATGGAGATAAGGGCTTTCAAAACACGCTAAAAATTTATTCTGGGAAGTTTGACTTAGAAAGTCCTTCTTCTATAGTGCTTGGTTCAGGTTTGGCACAGGCTTTGAATGTTCGCGTTGGTGATACAATAAATATCTTAGCCTTGGCAGGTTCTGCCGATGTGGATTTATTTTCTAACGAGAGGCTCTATGTGGTGCGCGGTTTGTTTTATACTGGCTACGGAGAAATAAATACCTACAACGCATTTCTTTCCTTTGATGAGGGAAGGGCGCTTTTTGGACCTTCTGCAGAATTGCGCTATGGTATAAAGCTAAAAGACTCAAATCATGCCGCAAAGCTCATCGCGCAGTATGAAAAAACTCTACCATCTTTTCATTTTCTTTCCTGGGAATCCTTTCACACTTCTTTTTTTCAAGCCCTTCGTTTAGAAAAAAATGTTTTGCTCGTTTTGGTTTTATTGATTTTCTTTGTCGTTGCTATAAATATTTATAATGGTATGAAAAAAATGGTTTTTGAGCGCAAGGAAGAAATTGCGGTGTTTCACGCCCTCGGCTCTTCCCCTTTTTCAATACAAGCTATATTTATTTTAAATGGCCTGGAAACAGGCTTTGTCGGAAGCAGTCTGGGGCTTTTAATCGGCTTGTTCATGACAAACAATATCGATTTTATATTTATCTTAATTGGAAAAATACAGTATGCTGTTCAATATATCTTTTTGTTTTTTTCCTCGCCTACATCGCTTGCACTTTTAAAGGATAACTCGCTCTATACTTTTTATGCATCTATACCAGCACAGGCTTATTTGTCTGAACTTATTTTTATTTCTTTATTTGGTTTACTTTCTGCTGTTCTTGCAGCTTGGGCAGCGAGTCGGGCGATTTTACGATTTTCTATAGCGGAGGTTTTGCGCGATGAATAATAAAAAATGTGATACATCTTTTTCTAGCTTTAACTCAGGTGACCGGGTGCTTTTGAAAATCCGCGACCTTGAAAAAACATTTCAAAATCCTGCTTCAGGAGAATCCTTGACGATTTTAAAGCACTTAGACTTTGATGTTCCTGAACAAACAAAAATTGCTATCCTCGGTCATAGTGGTTGTGGAAAAAGTACTCTCTTACATATAATAGCGAGTTTGGATCATCCCACTTCTGGAACTATTTTTTTTGAAGAAACTCCTTTGCATCTCAAGGATGAAGATGCCTTGAGCCAGTTTCGGCGGGAGAATATCGGGATGATTTTTCAGTTCCACTATTTGCTAAAAGATTTTACCGCCTTGGAAAATATTTTTTTACCTGCTTACATGGCTGGAGAAAAAAAGAAAGATGCCATGGAAAAAGCACAAAGCTTGCTCGTCGATGTCGGCTTAGAAAAGCGCGCATCACATTTGCCTTCTCAGCTTTCTGGAGGGGAGAGACAACGGGTTGCTGTAGCTCGCTCCCTCATAAATAATCCTAAGCTTATTTTAGCGGATGAACCAACAGGGAATCTTGACCCAGAGAATGCAGAGCTTATTAGCCAGCTTTTATTCGATATGGTTGACCAATACAAAAAATCGCTTGTACTGGTAACGCACGATATGGGTATGAGCGAGTATTGCGATAGAGTTTACACAATAAAAAATGCTCGGTTGGAAACACTATGAGTTTTGCTTCTTCATTTTTATTTGCAAGAAAGATTCTCTTTTCAAATAAAACCCAGGTATCGCAGGCGCAAAAAAATCTTTTTGCTGCTTTTTTAGGTTTAGCGCTCAGTCTTGTTCCTCTCATCCTTGTTTTAGTTATTTCAAATGGTATGATCGAGGGAATTACAAATCGTATTATTGGGCTTTCAAGTTATCATATACAAGTGCAGCATCGCATACCGAGTTATGAAGCAAATCCAAATGCACACTTACAAGACCTTTTTGCTTTACAAAAAGATATTTTGTCTGTCGATGGAGTGCGTTCAGCCCATGTGGAGGTGCAAGGGATTGCTCTTGGGACAGGGAAAAAAAAGCGAACGGGCATTACGGTTCGTTGTGTCAAGGATACACTTTTTTCGGAAAATCCATCCTTTGCCTCATATCTAAAGCTTGAAGAAGGGCTTTTAGAATTTAGCTCAGATCGTTCGGTTTTTATTGGAACAAAGCTTGCAAAGGAACTTGATTTAGCTGTTGGGGATTCTTTTTATATTATCTCAGCTAAAAACATGACATCTGGCACGGTGCAACCAAATCTCAGTGTTTTTAAGGTTGCTGCAATTGTTTCAAGTGGTTATCAGGAACTTGATGCGCTCTGGGTTTATGTACCTCTTTCGAATGCCTACCGTATTTTCACCAGTCAAACGAGCCAAGCTATTTTGGGTATAGAGCTTGAAGACCCCTTTTCCCATGATATATATAGAATATCCAATGAAATAGAATCTTTTTTGACGCCTCTTGAATTTAGTTTTTTGTGGAGCGATTTAAACCGCGAGCAATTTGAAAATTTTTCGTCAACTAAGCAATTATTGCTCTTTGTTATGTGCATTATTGTGCTTGTTGCCTCGGTCAATATTGCCTCGGCTCTAACAAGTTTAGTTTTGGAACGTCGTCGTGAAATAGCTTTATTGCTTGCAACGGGAGTTTCGCAGCGGACGATTGCTTTTTCTTTTTTATGTCTGGGTGCTGGTGTAGGGCTCATGGGGCTCATTGTTGGCATTCCCATCGGACTTCTTTTAGCCTTGCATATAAATGAAATTATAGTCTTTTTGGAAAAACTGCTTAACTTTTTCTCTGGATTTTGGTATACTATAGTTGAAGGTGCCCCTGTGGTTCAAAAGCATCTTTTGGATCCAGAGTTTTATTTGGAAACTATTCCAATTGTAATACCCTATTGGGATTTATTTTTAATAGCAGTGCTTTGTCTAGCTTTATCTGTAATAGTTTCTATTTTACCTTCCCTTCGATCTGCCAAAGAAAAACCTTTGTCAGTATTACGAAAGCTATAAGGTTTAGGTGGGCTATGAAATGTGATGTCTGCAAAAAAAACGAAGCAATAATCTTTGTAAGAAATATATCGGGGCAGTTGGATGTCGAATTGCATTTATGCCATGAATGTGCAAAAACGCGAAATGTTGCTATACCAGGTAAAAACAAGGCTGTTTCTCTCAGCTCCTTATTGAGCGCGGAGATACAAAACGCATTGAATTATTCTCCGAGTACAAAGCTTTGCTCAAGTTGTGGGCAATCTGCCCTCAGTTTGAGCCAAACAAAACGTGCTGGCTGCGCGCATTGTTATACTTCTCTTAAAAAAGAAATCCTCTCTCTCTTAAAAAATGAAAATATTCACCCATCATATATAGGAAGTATTTCTAAGCAACATGAGGACTTTCCTTCAAACTTACATGAAAGGCTTCGACTTCAGTCAAGTTTAGAGCGAGCTGTGGAAAGCGAAGATTATGAGCAAGCGGCCTATATTCGCGATAAATTGAAAATCTTAGAGGAAGAGGCTTTTTCAAAATCATCTGGGGCAGAGAAAGGTTTTTCCCATGACTAAGCTTTCCTCTTTTGACTCTGATAAAAATATGGGAGAAGCATGGTATGCCTATGCTGGTCCTGAAAATGATGTTGTTTTGTCGACACGTATTAGTTTACGGCGGAACTTAGAAAACTACGCCTTTCCAAATGCTTTTAAGTTCGATGATGCAGAGCGCATTCAGGCCCTTGTTCTCGATAGTTTTTCTAAAATTCCTCAGGCAGAACAATATTCTACTATGGCCGTTAAAAACCTAGAAGGTCTCGGACAAAGAATTCTTATGGAGCGTGGTATTATCCACGGTTCTATTATGTCAGAACCCATGGCTTCTTTGTTTATCCGTTCTGATGGCAAACTTTCTGGCACGGTAAATGTTGGCGACCATGTGCGACTTGTTTCTTTTGTCAGTGGTTTTAATTTACAGGAGTCATTTTCACTTGCAAAAGACTTAGACGATGCCTTGCAAGAGCATTTACAATTTTCCTGCGATTTAGACTTTGGCTATCTTACCGCAAATATTTTTGAGAGTGGTAGCGGTATGAAAATGTCTGTGCTTTTACATCTTCCCTCAGTATATGCTGCGGGACTTTTAGATAAGGTTTTTAAAGAAATACTTGCGAACAATCTTGCTATATCGGGCTTTTATGGGGGAGGGAGAGAAGATGGCTCTTCTCTCGGCTCTTACTATGTGCTGAGCTCAAATAATTCTTTGCAAGGAAGTGAGCAAACGCAAATCGAAGAGTTTTCCCTGTATGTGAATCAGCTCATAGATTTGGAACGTAAATTACGAAAAAAATTAACCGAAAATGAACCAACAAGGCTTCGGGATTCTATTTATCGGGCACTTGCAACGGTTAAATTTGCCCGCTATATTTCAGCCAATGAAGCGATAGATTTAATATCGCGTATAAAATGGGGAGCAAACCTTGGCATTTTATCTGGAATAAATGACGCCGATTTGTTAGCGCTATTATTTCGAACACAGACTGCTCATTTGCAATATATCTTACAAACAAGTAGTATAAAATACGAAAAAGATGTAAGGACTGATGAGCAAAAAATTGAAAGGCTGCGTTCCTTGCTTATACAAGAAGCAGCTTCAAAAATACAATTAATCACCTAAGTTTGGAGGTTATTGATGAATGAACTTTCACAACGCGCGATTCGTTTAATCGATTCTTTAGCCCAAAAGGAAGCAAGCGAGCATTGGACAGGCTCCGTCCTTCCTGAGCATGTTCTTTTGGCTTTGATAAACAGTAAAGAAGGCCTGGGTTTTGAAATATTAAAAAAAATTCACATTGATATAGAATCCTTAAAAAGCAATCTCATTAAAAGTTTTTTCTTGAGTGCTGAGACCCCCTCGGTAGGAAAAATACCGCTTTCGCGGAGGTCTTCAACCTTATTTAACGTTGCAGCCTTGGAAGCTCGTTCTTTACAATCTGCTTATATTGGCACAGAACATATTTTACTTGCTTCTCTTCGAGAAGAAAAAGCAGCTATTCGACTCTTTTTTAAAGAAAATCTCATTCCCTTTGATGAAATTCGTAAACTTGCGGTAGAATTGCAAAGAGTTGAAAAAGAAAATTCAAAAAACTATACATATCAGTTGGATCAAAACAACATACTCTTTACAGGTCCTTCATTTAATCAGGGCAGATATCAGCAAAATCAAAAGCAAAACCAAAATCAGCAAGCATCGTTTCTAAATGAGTTTAGCCGCGATATTACGCAAAAGGCTTTAGATGGTGAGATAGATCCTGTGGTCGGTCGGGAAAAAGAGATACAAAGGGTAGTGCAAATTCTTTCGCGGCGGACAAAAAATAATCCCATATTGGTTGGGGAGCCGGGGGTAGGGAAAACAGCGATTGTTGAAGGTTTAGCACAAAGGATTGTTGCAAAAACAGTTCCCCAGCACTTACTTAATAAAAAAATATACACCCTCGATCTTGCATCGGTTATAGCTGGGACAAAATACCGGGGTGAATTTGAAGAGCGTTTGAAACGCATTATGAAGGAAATCAAAGAAAGGAAAAATATTATTCTTTTTATCGATGAGTTGCATACTATCATCGGCGCAGGTGGCGCAGAAGGTACGATGGACGCTTCAAACATGCTCAAGCCAGCGCTTTCTCGAGGGGAGCTGCAATGTGTTGGGGCAACAACCTTAAAAGAATATAGAAAATATTTTGAAAAAGATGCTGCACTTGTGCGACGTTTTCAACAAGTAATCGTTGATGAGCCGAGCGAAGAGGAGACAATAGAAATCCTTGAAGGTCTCAAAAAACAGTATGAGGACTATCATCAAGTGCGCTACGACGACGATGTTATCCCTGCAATTACGCGTATGGCAAAACGTTATCTAACAGAACGCTTTTTACCTGACAAGGCTATCGATATTTTAGACGAAGCTGGTGCGATGAAAAAGCTTAGTGAGGAAAATAGACCCATCGAATTGGAAGAGTTGGAAGATAAAATAGCATTGCTCAATGAAGAGAAAAAAGAATTTGTAGCGAAGCAAGATTATGAAGAGGCAGCTCGCATTCGAGATGAGGTAAGAGTTTTAAAACAAAAGTTTGAAATGATTAGTTCTGCCTGGCAAAGTCCTGACCTTATCGAGCGGAAACGGGTCGATATGCAAGATGTTTGTAAAACACTTGCTGTTATGACAGGATTACCGAAAGAACAATTGTCGAGTAGCGATGCAGAACGCTTATTGCAAATGGAAGAGGAAATTCACAAATCTGTTGTAGGGCAAGAACATGCGATAAAGCTTATTTCATCTGCGGTTCGACGGAGCAGGGCAGGTGTCTCTTCTGGTAAACGTCCCTTAGGTTCATTTATCTTTTTGGGACCGACAGGTGTTGGGAAAACACTCTTGGCAAAAACACTTGCAAAATTTTTATTTGGCAATGAAGATTCCCTTATTCGCATTGACATGAGCGACTATATGGAAAAGCATAATTCAAGCCGTCTCGTTGGTGCGCCTCCTGGCTATGTTGGTTTTGAAGAAGGTGGTCTTCTTACTGAAAAAGTGCGACGAAATCCGTATTCTATTGTTTTACTTGATGAAATTGAAAAAGCACACAAAGATGTATTTAATCTTCTTTTACAGATTCTGGAAGAAGGAGAAATTCGTGATAGCCTGGGGCATGTCGTAAACTTTAGAAACACTATTATTATTATGACAAGTAATGCAGGAGCACGCGAGATATC
>JAAZLA010000138.1 GCA_012799545.1 Treponema sp. | reverse complement strand
GCATTTATAGTAAAATCTCGGCGCATTACGTCCTCGTCCATTGTGCCAAAATCATTGCCTATGGAGCAACCGTCACAAATGGATCGAAAGGTAGAAACTTCAAAAATTTTGGTTCCAAAGAAAATATGCACAATGCGAAAACGTTTACCGATTATGCGTGAGTTTCTAAACATTTTTTTGAGACGTTGCGGAGTTGCATCGGTTACAAGGTCAAAATCCTTCGGGACATTTCCAAGCAAGAGGTCGCGCACTGCACCACCGACGATAAAGGCTTCAAAACCATGGTCCTTGAGCTTTTCGATTACAGCTATTGCGTCAGAATCTATAGAAGCATTTGAGATGGGGTGTTCATTTTCTGTGTAAATGACAGCTTTTTTTACAGGATTGCCATTCTTATCGTTCGTATAGCGGAATAACACAGCTCCATCATATACAATTGGATAAAAATCGTCAATCGCTATCGTATAGCTATTTTCGTAAATCTATTTTATTGATAAAACTGAGAATATCTTTATAGACCTTTTCTTTTTGTAATTCATTCAGGCACTCATGTCGCGCACCTTCATAGACTCTAAGTTCAACGTCTAAACCACGGCTTTTGTAGGCATCGTAAAGCCAGCGAAGGCCCTTTGTATAATTGCTCACAGGGTCATCACTTCCAACAAATAAAAAAATGGGTAGATTTTTTGGTATGGCATCGAGTTTCGCTTTTTTATTTATAATAGTAAAGCCATATCCTAAATCACGATAAAATCCATAGGTGCAATCTATACCGCAGAAGGGGTCTGCATCGTAGGCTTCTACTGCCCTATCGTCGCTGCTAAGCCAGGAGTTTTTACTCTTTGGGTTTTCAATTCTTTTATTGTAGGATCCAAAGGCAATTTTTGTTAAGAGCGGTGATTGGTGGCGTATTCCCCTAAAGAGGGATAAAAAGCGTGCAAAGAGATTTGAAAATCTTCCAAGCGGGGCGTTATTGGCTGTTGTTCCAGAGAGAATAAGAGCATCGATGAGTTCTGCATATGAGGCAATAAAATTTTGTGCGACAAAGGAGCCAAATGAATGCGCAAGAAGAATATAGGGAACATCTTTATGGGTGTTTTTTGTAAAGTTTATAATTTCGCGAAGATCTTCGGTAACGCGATTAAAACCGTCTTTGTCGGCAAGATGCCCGGCAGGGGCTCTCTCTTGTATACTTTGTCCATGTCCACGATGGTCGTGCACATAGACCGCAATGCCGTAATTATTTAAGTACTGTGCAAAGGCATCATAGCGTGGTGCATGTTCTGCCATTCCATGACTTATATGCACAACCTTTTTTACTTCGCCACGTGGGAGCCAAGAATGTAAGGCTATCTGTAGCTCATCAGACATTCTAACTCGTTGAATTTCTCTTTTATCAGTCATTTCTTGTTTCCTCACTTTTTATTTTTTATGCTTCTCTAAATTTTCATTTACGTTTATAGTATAACACGTGAACAAAACACTTTGCAAACAATTTTTCACCCTAATTCTCTTTTTTCCCTCCATTGGCTTTGCTTTTCCACAATCTACTGTCCTTGGTACAAAAAGCTGGCAAACGGTGCTTTCTGGAAACGTGCTTTCAAAAATAGAACCGAGCTCTTACGGCTTTGTTGTAATTACGGAAGGGAGATTACTTAACGCCTTTTCTGAAAACGGACAGATTCTCTGGCAAAGAAACCTTGGCCAAAAAGGCAGTGGCTTTTGTGTAAGCATGAACGGCGATTTTGTGTATACTGCGATTGACAAAAAACTCAGCTTATTTAATACAAGTGGAATTGCCCTCTGGACTATAGAAACAAAAACTCCGATTGTAGAAAAACCGCTTCCTGGATGGGACGGGCGTCTCTTTGTACGAGAAAAAAACGCTATTTCAAGCTACACAATAAACGGACTCTTACGCTTTCGTCTCGAAGTAAGCGATGG
>JAAZLA010000137.1 GCA_012799545.1 Treponema sp. | reverse complement strand
GGCATGCTATACAGCATGGAAGCAATTAAACGCGTATATTCAGAATAAAAGAGGGCAAAAACTATGATGCGATCACTTTACGCCGGTGTTTCCGGTATGCAAAATCACCAAACACGACTTGATGTTATTGGTAACAACGTTTCAAACGTAAACACTACCGGATTTAAACGTGGTAGGGTAAATTTTCAAGATATGATTTCTCAACAACTTTCTGGTGCGGCAAAGCCAACAACTGAAGTTGGTGGGGTAAACCCAAAAGAAGTTGGACTTGGCATGATGATTGCTTCCATCGATACTATCTTTACGCAGGGAAACCTACAGTCAACCGGTGTTGCAACAGATGTGGCTATCCAAGGTAACGGTTTTTTTGTTTTGAAAAATGGTGAACAGTCTTTTTATTCAAGGGCTGGAGCCTTTGGCTTGGACAACGAGGGAACGCTCGTAAATCCTGCAAATGGTTTTAGGGTACAAGGTTGGATGGCCCAAGAAATGGACGGAGAAATGGTGCTCAATACAGCAAGTAATGCACAGGATCTCATTATCCCTGTTGGAACAAAGGACCCTGCAAAGGCAACAGAAAACGTAAACTTTGCGTGTAACTTAAATAAAAACACGCCAGAAATCTTAGAAGGTGCTTCTCCTGCAGATATTGCAAAGGGCACATGGGCAACAGAATTTAAAGTCTATGATAGTTTTGGAAATGACCACAATCTTACCGTTTCTTTTACACGAGTTGTAGGAAACCCAAATCAATGGGAAGGAAGAGTAATCGTCGATCCAGAAAATGCTGAAGAAACACAAACCCGTGTTGGTCTTGGAACAACAGACGGCATGGAAAATTTTTTCCTTGTAAACTTTGATAACACAGGAACCCTTCTTTCTGTAACAGATTCCGCAGGAAACAATACAAACCCTGAAGGTGAAATATTGCTTCAAACCTCCTTTACAGTAATGGATTCAAACCCCGACGCTGATGGAAACCCAACCCGACAAACGCTCAATATTAACTTGGGTACAATCGGCAGTCAAAAAAATACTATTACGCAAAGTGCATCGCAAAGTTCAACGAAGGCTTTTTATCAAGACGGTTATACCATGGGCTACCTTGACAACTTTAAGATTGACTCCAGCGGAATTATTACTGGTGTCTACTCAAATGGCACAAACCGAACGATTGGGCAAATCGCACTTGCAACCTTTACAAACCAAGGCGGCTTAGAAAAAGTTGGAGACAATAACTTTGTCGAGTCAAATAACTCAGGTTTAGCAAATATTGGTACCTCTGGTATAGCAGGGAAGGGTAGTCTTTTAGCAGGCGCTCTTGAAATGTCAAACGTAGACCTTACCGATCAAATGACCGACATGATTGTAACTCAAAGAGGATTTCAGGCGAATTCTAAGACAATTCAAACTGCAGATACGCTTTTAGAGACAGTAATGAGCTTAAAACGATAATATTTTCGTAAAACTACTTGACGTATAAGGGATAAGCATAGAAAATAGAAAGATGATAGAAGTAACACGATTAGATGGCAGAACGTATTGGATAAATCCGCATCAAATAGAACGCATAGAAAAAAATCCAGATGTAACCCTCGTACTTCTATCTGGGCAAAAAGTAGTTATAAAAGAAAGCCCTGAAGTCATTATAGAAAAAATAATTAACTATAGAAAACAGATAGGTTCCTTTGGTAACGAGGATTAGGGAGGATATTCATGGATTTGGCGACAATTATTGGTTTAATTGGTGGATCAGCTGCTCTTGTTATGACCGTTTTTACATCAGGTGGTTCGCTTTCAGGTATTTGGGACCCTCCTTCTCTTATCTTCGTTGTCGGTGGCTCTTTTTTCGCTCTTTTTATAGCAAATCCTATGACAACGATGACTAAAATTTTCGGTATTTTAGGACGTGCTTTTAAAGTGCCTAGCTTTGGGGAGAAAGTCCTTGTACAAAACATGGTCGCCTTGGCAGAAAAAGCTCGTCGCGAGGGAATTCTTGCTCTAGAAGAAAGCTTAGAGGAACTTGATGATGAGTTTATGAAAAGTGGACTTCGTCTCGTTGTCGACGGTACCGACGGTGCTGTTATAAAAAGTATTTTGGAAAATGAACTGAATGCGATCGAAAACCGCCACTTGGGCTGGATTAACGTTGTTACTAACTGGGCAGGGCTTGCACCAGGCTATGGTATGATGGGTACCGTTATCGGGCTTATCGGGATGTTAAACAACCTCGAAGATAAATCTTCTCTTGGTCCTAACATGGCTGTTGCCCTTATTACCACGCTTTACGGTTCTATGCTTGCAAACTGGATTTTTACACCTATAGCGACAAAGTTGTCAGGGCAGAATGCCTTGGAAGTAACGACAAAAGAAATGATAATTGAAGGAGTGCTTTCTATTCAGGCAGGGGATAACCCTCGTATTTTAGCTGCAAAACTCTTAACCTATCTTGATCCAAAATCAAGAAAGCTTATAGAGGCAGATGTATTAAAGGATTAGTAAATGGCAAAAGACAAAAAAGAACCAGAAGAAGCGTCCCAGGAGTGGCTCGTTACCTATGGCGATATGATTACACTCATGCTCTGTTTTTTCGTTATGTTGTATAATCCAACAGAGGTGGATGCTATACAAATGGCAGCCTTAACTGCTTCTATCAGTGGAGATCCGACAGGTGGAGGACAATCGCTTGCTTCTGGACGGCTTGCCGACTTGGGAAACACAATTAACAGCCTGCCATCTTTAGAAAAAGGCAAGGCTTTGGGCTTAAGTGCAAAACGGGCAGTAAGCTTATTTGCACCAGATATTGCATCGAATAAGATTACGCTTACAAGCGATGAGAGAGGCTTGGTTATAACCCTTGCCTCAGATTCCTTTTTTAAAAAAGGAAGTGCGGATCTAAATATAGAAGAAACAAGAGATACCTTGTTGCGTATTTCTCAGTTTTTATCTTCTGTTGAGCTAGAGGGCAGGAGATACAGAATCGAGGGCCATACTGATTACGAAGTTGCGGATTTGGAACAATGGCCGAGTAATTGGGAGCTTTCTGTTGCACGGGCGGTAAATGTGCTTCATTATCTATCAGATTTTGGTTCTGATGAGGAGCGTTTTTCTGTTGCAGGCTATGCTGACACTCGCCCCAAGTACTCAAACGATACAGAAGAAGCTCGTGCATATAATAGAAGAGTAGACATAATTATTCTGGACGAAGGGCATTTTTAATGTTAAAATAGAATATAAGGATGGTAGAAAATGGCTGATGAAGATAGCTTAGACCTTGATGGCGACGATGGAAGTATTACTGGTGGTCCAAAAAAATCAAATCTTTTCTCTGGTATGTTATTTACCATACTTAAATGGGTTGCAATTGTTATAGGAGGCTTAATACTCATTGTTACCGTTGTTGTTATAACAAATAAAATAATGAGTCAAAAAAATCCGACGACAGCTGTGTATACATCTTCTGAAGAATACAAGGGGAAAAGAGAGACGCTTTCGTGGTATAGTTCCTTGGGACAAATCCGCACAAAATC
>JAAZLA010000136.1 GCA_012799545.1 Treponema sp. | reverse complement strand
GCATCTATTTGATTTGCAATGTCTCTAAATTCTTGGGATTCTGGGTCAAGCTGTAAAACACGTTGTATGCCACCGCGAATTTTTCCGCTTTCATTGATAAGTCGTGCATAGCCTTGTACCGTAAAAGAATTTAGAGCTAAAAAAAGAAGGAGTATAATAAAACTGATAGAAACAAAGCCCAAGGTTTTTGCAAGGGTGCCTGCAAGAGAATTTTTTCTTTTTTGTAGGCGAGCATTTTCTGCTGCATTATTGTGTAAAAATTCCATCAAAAAGCTCCCAAAAATGAGGGAAAGATTTTGCTACACAAGAGGGATTCATAATCTTCTGCCCTTCTAAAATGAGACCGGGGACTGCAAAACTCATTGCGATCCTGTGGTCATTATGTGAGTCGATTATAGCAGAATGTATCTCTTTTGGCGAACCAAAAATACATAAATCTTCGCCTTTAAGTGCTGTTTTTATACCCATTTTCCCTAACTCGCTCTGTATTGCAGAAATTCTATCGCTTTCTTTGTAGCGCAATTGACTAATATTTCGCAAGATGCTTTCCCCTTCCGCAAAGGCTGCCGCAACAGCAAGCGTAGGCACAATATCTGGTGTATTGAGACAATCAATATCGACCGCTTTTAAGTTTCCGCCCTTCACAACAAGGGCATCGCCTTCCTCCCATATCGAACAGCCCATCTCCTGCATAAAATCAATGATTTTTTTATCACCTTGCACAGAGTCAGGTTTTAAGTAGGGCATTTTTACTTCTATCCCCGTAATAGCCGCTACGAGGAAAAAATACGAAGCGCTCGAATAATCTCCTTCTATGCGAATCTTTTGAGGACGAAATTCTTGCTTCGGAAAGACGCGTATTGTTTTATAGTCTTCATGAACAGCAAGCACGCAAAAAGCTTTCATCATTTCAAGTGTAATATCAAGATAGGGTTTTTCGCTTAAATCATCTGTACAATGAATAATAAGTCCTTCGGGATTTAAAGCCCCTGCAATCGATAAGGAACTAAAATACTGAGATGTTTTTTTTCCACTCAAGGAGACTTCAGTTTTATTAAACAATCCTGGCTTTATTTTCAAAGGCGGATAACCGTCTTTATCTAAAAAAGAAATAGCGACACCGAGGCTTTCAAGGGCAGAAGTTAAATCATCTATGGGTCTTTTTAACAAGCCTTCCTTACCGCTTAGAATTAGAGTTTCATTTGCAAAGCAAGCTAGGGAGCTTAGAAAATTCATTGCGACCCCGGACTCTCCGCAGTCAAGCTTTGTATTTTCTACGTGAAAAGGAATTCCCTTCCCTTCAACATGTATAATATTTTCTCCCTCATCTCCTCGCTCTATAGAAATAGAGACCCCCAAGGCTCTAAGGCAATCGATGAGATATTTTTGATCATCAGCAAGCAAGGCATTTTTTATGGTCGAGCTTCCCTTGCATAAGGAAGCAAGAATAAGAGCGCGGAGCGTATGTGCCTTTGATGGCGGTGGATTGAGGACAGCAGAGCTAACAGAAAGTTTTTTTATTTCCTTGTATTCCATTTTTTTCACCTTGTGATTTCCGTGCTTGGAAATAAAACCGCGCGAACAGGGCTTGCCTCAACACCAATAATCGACAAGGGCAATGCAAGCAAGGTGTAGCAGCCTTCTGCAACATGTCCCAATCGCAAGCCTTCAAGAATATGAATATCCTCTTCCATGAGCGCAAGGTGGCTTCCATGATTTGGCTGGTCTCGCTCTATCCCCAGTGCATCGATGCCAACTCCTCGCAAGCCCATCTTTGCCAAATATTCTGCACCATCCTCTTGTAAGTAAATAAAAGCTCCTTCAAGAATATCTTCAAAGGAATTTTTTGTTTTTAAAATAACAAAG
>JAAZLA010000017.1 GCA_012799545.1 Treponema sp. | reverse complement strand
GCGCTCCAACCTGAAACCGATGCTTTTTATAGGGCGATTGGTTTTAGACTTTTGGAAGGTTATGGTATAACGGAAACCGCTCCCATCCTTGCTTTTAGAAGTGCCTTGCATAAGGCGCGCCCTGGTTGTGTTGGCTATGTCTATCCCTCTGCTGAATTAAAGGTTGTTGCAGAAAGCGGCGGTGAGATTCTTTCTATGGAAGCTCTGCCTCCAGGGAAAAAAGGCTTGGTTATGGCAAAGGGCGACTCTGTTATGAAAGGCTATTATAATAGCCCAGAACTTACGGCAAAGGCTATCGATGCAGATGGCTGGTTTAATACCGGCGACCTCGGTATGATGACCTACGACAATGAGCTTAAAATAACTGGTCGAGCAAAAGACACGATTGTCTTACTCGGTGGAGAAAATATAGAGCCGCAAGGCATTGAAGCAGCTATGGGTGCAAGCCAGTACATCGAAACTTCGGTTCTTGTTGGGCAAGATAAAAAATATCTAGCTGCCTTAATTGTTCCTGTTAAAGATGCTGTTTTAGCTTACGCAAATGAAAATGGCATCTTAAACGAAAGCTATGAGGCTCTTTTGGAAAGTCCCGAAATTATCAATTTAATTCGAGAAGAAATAGATACAAGGATTTCAAAAGCGAACGACTTTAGAGTTTGCGAGCGTGTGTTTAAATTTACGCTTTTGCCAGAATCTTTTACGGTTGGACGAGAGCTTTCAGGTAAACAAGAATTGATGCGACATAAAATAGTAGAACTTTATAAGGAAGAAGTTGATTCTCTCTTTGTTTAGAATTCTTTTATAATTTAGAAAGGGCTGCCTTAGGAAAAATCTGGGGCAGCTTTTTTATATCCTCGTTTTATTTTTGTTATGCTTGAGTATGCGCATGTTTTTAAGTATACTAAATGTATTGATTAAAACAATAGTGTAGAATTTTGGCATAGGAAGGATTATTATGCTTAGTCATATGAGAAATATTGGCATCATGGCGCACATTGATGCTGGAAAAACAACAACTACAGAACGCATCTTGTATTATACGGGAAAAATTCATCGTATAGGTGAAATAGATGACGGCGCGGCAACGATGGATTGGATGAGCCAGGAGCAAGAGCGTGGGATTACCATACAGAGTGCTGCAACGACAACCTACTGGAAGGATTGTCAAATAAATATTATAGATACGCCAGGGCATGTGGATTTTACCGCAGAAGTTGAGCGCTCTCTACGCGTTTTAGATGGGGCTGTTGCGGTTATCTGTGCGGTTGGTGGAGTGCAACCACAAACTGAAACGGTTTGGCGCCAAGCAAATGAATACAAGGTGCCTCGTCTTTGCTTTGTAAATAAAATGGATAGGATTGGGGCGGATTTTTATGCAGCCCTCGACGATGTAGCCGAAAAATTTGGCGAAACCTGCCTCGCCTTAGTTTTACCCATCGGAAAAGAAAGCAATTATGAAGGGCTTATCGATTTAATACGCATGAAGGAACTACGCTTTGATGCAGAAAGCGAAGGTGAAATTATCCATGAGTCAGAAATAGATGCATCGAGACGTGCTGAGGCAGAAGAATGGCGCGAGAAAATAATCGATGCGCTTTCTATGCACAATGATGAAATAGCTGAACTCTATCTTTCAGGGGAAGACGTACCCGAAGCACTTATTATAAAGCAAATACGGCAATCAACAATTGAGAGGCATTTTATTCCCTTTTTTTGTGGCTCAGCGCGAAAAAATTCTGGTATCCAGCCGCTTATCGATGCGATTGTTGCATACCTACCTGCTCCAGATGAAGTTGCTCCTGCTATTGGAATCAATGTAAAAAAAGAAGAGTCCATTACAATTCCCTGCGATGCGGATGCAATGCCTTTGGGGCTTATTTTTAAAATTCAACATGAGCGTGAAGCAGGAAGCCTTGCCTATATTCGTATGTATAGTGGAAAAATAAAAAGCGGGGAACAAGTATACAATATCGGCAAGAAAAAAAGAGAACGAGTAAATCGTCTTTTACGCATGCACTCAAATAAAAGCGATCCGCTTGATTCAGTGAGCGCTGGCGATATTGCGGTTATTATTGGGCTTAAACAAGCTCAGACGGGAGATACCATCGGCAGTGAGGGAGTACCTATTTTGCTTGAATCGATGCATTTTCCTGAGCCGGTGATTTCAGTATCGATTGAGCCAGAAACCTTATCTGATCGTGATAAGCTAAAAGAAACGCTCGACATTCTTTCTAAAGAAGACCCTACCTTTATTTCACGAGATGATAAGGAAACAGGGCAGTTAATTATTTCTGGCATGGGAGAGCTCCACCTCGATGTGCTTGTTACACGAATGCTTGAAGATTTTAAGCTACAGGCAAAGGTTGGGAAACCGCAGGTAACATACCGAGAATCTATTTCTGGAGAAGCGCAGCATACAGAAAACTATGAAAAACTGCTTGGGGGCAAAGAACAAACAGCTTCGGTTAGCCTTTTGGTTAAGCCTGCTACAAGCGAGGGAAATAGCTATAGCAATTCGCTTCGAATGCCTGAAATCCCTCAAGAAATATTTGACGCAATTAAACGTGGGGTGGAAAATTCATTTATGAGCGGTATTCAATACGGCTACCCCTGTACAAATATTTCGGTAGAGCTTGTCGACTTAGACTATTCAGAGCTCACCTCTACAGCCTTTGCCTTTGAAGCTTGTACTGTGCAAGCCTTTGATGCAGCTTGTAAAAAAGCAAGTCCTGAAATCCTAGAGCCTATTATGAATGTCGATATCCTCAGCCCTAAAGAATTTGTGGGGGATGCAATGAGCCAAATTACACAACGAGGTGGGCTTATATTAAGCTTGGATTCAAAACCAAGCATCGAAGTAGTTCATGCACAAGCACCCATGGAAAAAATGTTTGGCTTTTCGACAAGTTTGCGCTCAGTTACGCAGGGAAGGGCTTCTTTTAGTATGGCTTTTAGCCATTTTCAAATAAAACAGGGTGGCTTAAACTTTTTTTAATAAATGGAAGGTATATGATACAAGAACGCTTGCATAAACAAATGAGCTTTATTCGAGAAATTGAAAAGCTTAAAGTGGTATATAGACAAAATGGAACAATGGGTAACAAACGACAAGAAAATTCAGCTGAACATTCTTGGCATATTGCAATGATGGCCCTTGTTTTGCAAGAGTATTTTCCGCATAAAATAGATGTTTTTAGGGTGGTAAAAATGCTCTTGCTTCATGACATTGTCGAAGTATATGCAGGAGATACTTTTTTGTATGACGATAAAAAACGTCTTGATGCAAAAAAAATAGAAAAAGAAGCCGCAAAAAAAATATTTTCACTCTTACCTGAAGAGCAAGCAGAAGATTTTTATACAAGTTGGCTTGAGTTTGAAGAAGTTACAACAAAAGAAGCTGAGTTTGCAAAAATACTCGACAATTTACAGCCTATTATCAATCACTATACAACACGAAACCAAAATATCATAGGAAAAGAACTAACAAAAAGGCAAATAGCTGCAAAAAAATCTTTTATAAAAGAACTGGCTCCCGAACTTTGGGAATATGCAGATATGATTTTGGATAAAAGCGTAGAAATCGGTTTATATAAAGCTTGATTTTGAAAAAAAAGGCTGCCGACGGAACGAAACTGTTCAGGGCAGCCTCTTTTTTATTTCTATCTTACATTCATACCAGTGAAGGGTTCTAAGGTATACTCTTTGCCTGCACTAAAGTTTTGGCTAAGATGCGCTTGAAAAACACCGCTTATAACTGTGATTGAGTGTTGACCAGGGCTTAAATCCAAGCTTTGTCCATAATAGTTTTTAATTTCTTTATTATCTACAAATAGACTTACTTGATTCCATGGAGAATTTCTTCGGTAGGAGGATTCTAGCTGTAAACCAGGAATTTGGATGCGAAAACTTGCGTTTCTTGCTTGCAATGTCGGATTATAATTATAGCCACTATTTCCAACATTTATTTGAAGGGAAAATTCTATATATCCCGGAGTTCGAATAACTAAGGTATAGCTACCTGGTTGTACTTGCGTTTGAAATCTTCCATTGTTTCCTGTAACTCCAAGGCGAGAACCATTGAGATAGATTTCTGCACCCGGTATCAGATTACCTAAAGAAAAAGGCACTAGAGATGGACCAAGGTTTGCATTAATAGTCATATCTCTATTTAAGGTAATTGTTTGCATATAATCAGGATAACTCGGTGACTTCACTGTAATAGTGTAGGTTCCAGGTGGATAGCTACCGGTAAAGGGAGTTTTTCCCGCGGGGACAGTATTTACAAAGACATCTGCACCAAAAACATTGGAAGTAACATGAAGATTATAGAGACTCGGCTGAACAGGTTGCACAGGGTAGTTTGGTTGTTGAATACTTGTCCCAGAACCAAG
>JAAZLA010000135.1 GCA_012799545.1 Treponema sp. | reverse complement strand
TGTTATGTCAGTTGGTATAGCGAGCCGAGCGGTTTTTATCTCAACACAAAGGAGTACAAGGACTATCGTTTTGGTCCCTTGCTTGGTTATGAGGGGCGAAATTTTCTAAACCGGGAAGAGGGGCTTTTGATGATGGACGGCTCGGCGAGCTTTAGCCAAACGTCTGGAAGCGAAAAGCTTCGCGGTATGGCCTATCAATATCGCTTTGAAGCACGAGTGCGAGATCCAGGAAATCAAGAAATTGCCTCTGTTGCTTCGGCTGTTGTGCATCCGGCTTCTTTTTATCTGGGCATAAAAAAAACAGGCTCTAGTTTTGGCTTTGTAAAAAAAGGTGATGCTATCAGTTATGATTATATCTTAGTTGATCCAAATGGAAATCTTCCCGAAACTGCTCTGTGGAACTCGAAGGCAAATGAGGGAAAAATAAAAGTTGAGCTTGAAAGAGAAGAATGGAAGGCGGTGCATCAAATAGCTGTTACGGGGCAATTGAACACGCGCTATGTAAAAGAAATGGTAAGCGAGTCAACTTCTTCTATAAAAATACAAAAGTCAGGTAGCTTTACGATTAAACCACAAAATGCAGGCTCCTATCTCTTGCGTGTTTCAACAGTCGACAGCAAGGGTCGAGAGGTGGTAAGTGAATTGCGTTTTTATGCAACAGGCGCTTCCTGGGCTTCTTTTTATGGAAACAATAGTGCACAGGAAATACAACTTGTCGCTGACAAATCTATCTACACAGTAGGCGATACCGCTTATATTATGCTACAAAGTCCACTTCCTCAAGGTCAGTATTTGATAACCGTCGAACGGGAAGGAATTTTTTCTGAGCGTCTCATACGTCTTGATGAAGCAAGCACGGTTTTGGAAGTTCCTATAGAAGATGAGTATCTACCCATAGTCTATGTTTCTGTCTCCTCGTATTCGAAGCGGACAGGTTCGCCTGCAGAAGATTATGATACTCCCGATGTAAATAAACCCAAGGGCTACTTTGGTTTAGTTCGCCTCGAAGTTGACACTATCACTCGCGCCTTTGATATCGCTATTAGTACCGATAAGGAAAGTTATAGGCCGGGAGAAAAGGCTCGGATTTCTCTCAAAGCAACAAAGGATGGGAAGCCTCTTTCAAATGCAGAAATTACCTTGATGGCTGTTGACCGTGGTGTTATTGATTTAATAAATTATCATGTTCCAAATCCAATTAACTTTTTTTATAATCGTTCAAACTTTACTTATAACGTAAAGGGAGGAGATTCTCGATCGTATTTGATTGACCCGGTAACCTATGCGGTAAAAAATCTAGCGGGGGGTGATGCTGACGAAGAAGATGACGACAAACTGAGCGAGAGAAAAAACTTTGACCCTACGGCCTTGTTTGAGCCCTATCTCCTGACAAATGCAGCGGGTGAAGTTTCTTGTGAGTTTGTCTTGCCCGATTCTTTAACCGAGTATCGTATTACCGCTATTGGTATCGATAAAAATAATTATGCACTAAGCGAAGGAAAGCTTCCGGTAAATAATCCGCTTTCAGCTCGCCATGTTTTACCGCAAAGACTTCGCGTAAATGATATTTCAGAAGCAGGTATGGTTATATCGAATCTTGATTCTGTTCCTCATGAAGTGAAACTCTCTCTTAAAACGCATGAGGGGATTGAGCGTTCAGGTGAGAAGGCAGAAAAAAATGGCTACTTGCGAGGTCCTGGAAAAGCAAGCTTGAAGGGAGAGGGAACAAAAAAAATCACGGTGAAGCCAAACGAAACGCTTTCTGTTTTCTTTGAGATAGAAGCGTTAAAGGCAGGCTTTGTCAGTTTAGAATTTACGCTTGAATCGGCTGTTTTAAACGAACGCATTATCAATGTACTCGAAATCGACAAGCAATATTTGTACGAGACAGTTACAACGGTGGGACAAGTTGGCTCTTCAAAAAAAGATGAAAAGACAAAAGATACCTTAACAGAGCTTATCGAAATACCAGGAGATGCCGAAGACAATATGGGCAAGCTTTATGTACAGCTTGATCCAACTCGCCTTGGTTTACTTCGCACAGCTGTGCAATATGTTTTTGATTATCCCTATGGTTGTTTAGAACAACGCAGCGCACGTATTTTACCTCTTGTGTATTTTGGTGAATATCTCAAGGTTTTTGACTTGGACTCCAAGGTAGCTGACCCCAAAAAAGTTGTGCAAGAGGAGCTTGCTTACTGGGCAAAGAGCCAGCTTTTTGACGGAGGCTTTCCGTATTGGCCAGGTGGTTTGAATTCTACTGTGGATGTGAGTATACGCATAGGGGAAATTGTTGCACAAGCAAAACGCCATGGCATTGTGGTGCCTGCAAGTTTAAATGTAAAACGCCTTGCCAGTTTCTTAAAAAAGCAAAAGGCAGAAATGCAAAAACGTTGGTCTGCGGCAAGTTCGGTTTATTATTATAGCTATATCAATTATGTCTTAAGCTTGATGGGAGAAACAGTAGAAGTAAAAGAGTTGGAAGAAATAACAAAGTCAAAATCTGCTGATATCGCGTCTCTTGCTTTTACGGGGCTTACGTATTTTGAACTGGACAATAAAGCAAAGGCAAAAGAAGTCGCTGCAATGCTTAAAAAGCATATGAAGATGACAACGCAAGGAGTTGAAATTTCTCGAATTAAAACAGCACCTTGGTGGAGTTTTTTAAATTCAAATATTGCCGACTATGCCTTGTGCTTAAAATTGTTTACGAGTTTGGACCCAGATGATAGGCTCGTTCCAAATCTTGTTCACGAACTTCTCGATATGCAAAATGCGAGCCATGGCTACTGGATATCCACCGCAAATACCGCTCGCGCTCTTGACGCCTTTGATACATACATAAAAACAAATAAGTTAGAAAGTCTCGATTTCAAAGCAAGTGCAAGTCTTTCTGGAAAGGAATTGCTCTCAGGCTCATTCAAGGGCTTGTCGAGCGAGCTTATTGAAAATGATTTTTACTTTGCAGGAGATGCATTGAAAAAACTTCCACGCGATACGGAACTTCCATTAACTTTCACAAAAGACGGTGTGGGAAAACTTTTTTACACAAGCTCTCTAACTTATGCGCTTCCTATCAATCAGCAAAGCCCGCGAGATGAAGGCATCGGTCTTTTTGTCGATTATATCGATGTAGAAACAGGAAAGATTGTGCAAGAGACAAAGTTAAAGTCAGGGAAGGTATATAAGGCGCGGATTTTTGTTTCCACAACAATGGATAGAAACTTTGTTGCCTTACGTGTTCCCATTCCTTCTGGTGCCGAAGTGGTAAATGCTGCCTTTGTTACGACAGGAAGCTATGCCGAATACGACGAAGGAAGAGAAGATGAATCGGGCTATGATGGCGCATATGGAAACAGTGCTTTTTCTGTAGGGCTTTCAAACCGTGATATTTTTGATAACGAAGTGCAGTATTTTTGGAACTACTTTCCAAAGGGCAGGCAGACGGTTGAATTTATGTTTAGAGCTGTTCGTAAGGGAATGTATGAAACGCCATCGGCAACAGCTGAGTGCATGTATGAAAGCGAAATCTTTGGACGAACTGCAGGACGGCTAATAACAATTGAATAAGATAGGTAGAAATAAAAAGTCGGGAGGGGCGAGAAAAAACGCTCTTCTCGATTTTTGCAGGAAATTTTTCAAGGGCTTGTTTAATGTCCCGGCTAATGTCTCGGCTAAAGGCTCGGTTAATGTCTCGGCTAAGGGTCCAACAAAAGGATTTTTTTCACAAGGCAAAGAGAAAAAAAAGCATCAGGGGAAAAAACGCCAAACAAAAAGATTTTTAGTTTTTGCTCGTATCCTTGCATTCTTTTTCCTTTTTGTTTGCCTTTGTTTTTTTCTCGCCTACCTTCTTCCATGGAAGGCTCTCGATAATTTTTCGCATCGCCAATACTCAACGCGCTTTTATGACAGACGGGGAGACTTGCTCTACATTCTTCCCCTTGAAGAAGGCTTGCATCGAGAATGGCTGGACCTCGAAGCTATCCCCAAGCATCTTGTCGAAGCTTTCATAGAAGCAGAAGATAAAAACTTCTGGCATCATCACGGTGTTGATTTCAAAGCGATATTCCGCGCCGCTGGACAAAATCTCAAAACAAAAAAAAGAGTCAGCGGCGCCTCTACGATTAGCATGCAGCTTGCCCGCCTCATCGTGCCAAGGAAAAATCCTCGGGCAAGCTTTGGCGATAAGTTTTTCGAGATGCTTCGGGCTATTCGCTTGGAATTGAAGCGAACGAAAACAGAGATACTAGAACTCTATCTAAACGGGATACCCTTTGGATTTCAATGCGAGGGTTTACAATCTGCTGCAAAGTTTTTTTATGGAAAAGAAGTCTATGATTTGCGTGCAGATGAAATAGCTGAATTGGTTTTAATTCCTCGAAACCCAAACCTTTACGCACCGACTCGGGAGAAACAGTATCGCTATCCGAACGAAGCGCCACATTTTTTGCAGTATCTTATAAGTCAGGAATCTCGTTTTCCGCCAGAGCTTTTTGTATCGATCGATAAAAACCTCAATGACATCGCACAAAATCTTCTTTTGCAATCGATACAAGACTATGATTACGCACGGATTTCGAACGGCGCTGTTTTTGCAATTGATAATCGCACGGGAGAAATACTTGTTTGGCTTGGAAATAAAGATTGGTACAATAGTTTTGACGGCCAAGTTGACGGGGTTTTAACGCGCAATCAAGCAGGTAGTACGATGAAGGCATTTTTATATGCCCTTGCTCTTGAACGCGGCTTTTCTCCTGCGACGGTTCTTCCCGATGTTCCCATGGATTTTGGAGGCGAAGAGGTTTATGTTCCACAAAATTTTAATAATCG
>JAAZLA010000134.1 GCA_012799545.1 Treponema sp. | reverse complement strand
TAACCTGGGTTTTGGTGAAACAAAGATTTGAAATTTCAGAATATCCCTTATGGATGGATGAGGTTTTGCTTTCTACCTGGGCAAAGCAAGCAAAGGGTCCCTTCTTTTTACGAGATTTTTCTTTTTCATTTAATAAAAACGGGAAAAAAGCGACATTGGATCAGGCTTTTAGAGACTTCCAAGTAAAAAAAGAGGGATTTTGCAAAGAAGAGGGCTCGATTTCTGCGCTAGAAAAAGAGGTTGAGTCCCAAAAACCTTTTTTTAAGGGAACTTCAGCTTGGATGGTACTCGATGCAAAAAGCTTAAAACCCATTCGCCCAAGTGAAAATGTTATGGGAACATTGGAGATGGGTACAGAGGATGCGCTTCCCTCGCAGTTTTCAAAAATCCCCCTTGCTGAGGACCTCGGAAAAAAATGGGATTGCGTACAAGAGATTGAACCGACTGTCTTGGATATCGATGTAAATGACCATGTAAATAATCTTTCGTATATTCGTTGGATATTGTCCTATCTGCCGAAAACATTTTATAAGGGGATGCTCATCGAAAGCATCGATACCTATTTTATGTCCAGTGCCTTATTTAATCAAAGGCTGCTTGTGCGCTCTTGCGAGTGTGAAGATGGGAAACTTTTGCATTCAATTATTCGAAAAGATGACGGGACAGATGTCTTTCGTGCTGAGAGTCGTTGGAAAAAAGCAGAGCTACTTTCTCGTCAAGCCTGCATTGAATAAAAGTATAGATCAAAAGATAATCGATAGAGCTTGTAGATTTATTCTTTAGAGTAAGCTTTCACATTCGCTTTCGGGCATGGGGCGTCCCATAAGATAGCCCTGACTTGTGCGGCAATTTATTTTTTTCAGTGCTTCGAATTGTTCTTCGCTTTCAACTCCTTCAGCTATGGTGTCGAGACCCATTTTTGAAACAAGGGAGATAATTGAGTCTGTTATTTCAGCTTCAAGTGAGTTAGGAGTTGTTATATTTTCAATAAAGGCTTTGTCTATTTTCAAGGTGGTGAGAGGAAGTTCTTTTAGATAACTGAGGGAAGAATAGCCTGTGCCAAAGTCATCGAGGGAAATACCTATACCGAGTTTTTTTATTGCATTGAGTGTTTTTACGGTTTGTTCGGTGTTATCGATTAGGACACCTTCTGTTATCTCTATTTCGATAAGTTTTGGGGTTATTGCATATTTATTGAGAAGTGCTTCAACTTCAAATACAAAATTTGGATCTTTAAGCTGCACGGGAGAGACATTTATGGAAATAATACCCTTGAAATCATAATCTTTTTGCCATTTTTCTAGGGTCTGGAAGGTTTTTTCTATAACCCAGAGCCCGATTGGAATAATAAGCTTTGTATCTTCAGCGACAGGGATAAATAGATCCGGTTGAATCCAACCGAGGTCTTTATCATGCCAACGAAGGAGGGCTTCAAAACCGCGCAAGCTTTTAGAGCAAATATCATATTGAGGTTGAAAATAGAGCTGAAAGGAATTGTTTTTTATAGCTTCTCCAATTTTTTCTTCCAGTGTTAAGCGCTCGAGTAATTGTTTGTGCATGAGTTGTTCAAAGAAAATAGAAGAGTTTTTTCCGCTTGCTTTCACCTGGTACATTGCCATATCGGCAAATTTTAGCAATTCATCGGTACTTTTTGCATCGTCAGGATAGATTGAAATGCCAGCAGAAACAGGTATGTTTATAATATTTAAAGCTTCCAAAATAGTATCTGTGATTGTTACGACGGAGTTGTGGGATTGAACATTGGTCATTAGAACTAAAAATTCATCTCCGCCAAATCGAAATACCTGTATGTCGTCTTTTTCAAAGTGTTTTAATCGATTTCCGGCAAGTTTAAGGACTTTATCGCCAAAATTATGCCCTTGAGAATCATTTATATCTTTTAAGTCATCAATATCAATAAACATAAGAGCGACTTTTGTGTTTATATTTTGTGCGTTTAATAAAATATTGTTTATAATTTCGTTAAAATAGCTGCGATTTGGTAGATCGGTCAGCGGGTCGTGAAAGGCAAGGTGTTCTAGGCTTGAGTTGAGACTTTGAATTTTTTCAAGCTTGTTATGTAAGTCTTGTTTCGAAAGCACGAGTTCTTCCGAAAGTGCTGCAAGTCTGAGGTTTTGCCGACGGAGCTGTTGCTCGAGTTCTTTGTCCTTGCTTATATCGTGTAGGTTTATGAGAAGGAGTTTACTTGGAAGGTGTTTTATCGACACAAAAAACCAGGAATTTAGGTTCTGTGAAAAAAAACTTTGCTCGTAGTATAGATCTGTTTCAAAGGCTTTTTGACCAAGGGCTATCCAGTCTATGCTTTTGCTAAGAATTAGCATACTTTCGGATAGAGCTTGGTCTTTTTGAATTTTGTTTTGTGTGAGTTTTTCATATGCTTGATTTATATAGACAGGTTCAAAATCATAGATTTCGTTTTTCTCTGTATATCTAGGTTTTGCGACAAGTAAGCCTTCAGATGTAAATGACGCAATATCTTCATAAATTTTTAAATCAAGCATATTTTTTAGCCTAGCACATTTTAACTAGTCTGTAAACCGTATACGTTGCCAGAGCTCATTGTATTTTTCCAGTCCCTCACCGATGTCATCTTTGATAGTACAGTTGACCATGTCGCTTGTTTTATACATGGAAGGAGCGGTTAAATATGCTTCTGCTTGAGGGTTTACACTTGATGGATAGCGAAATTCGTCCAAAAAGAGTGCATAGATTTCAGGGCGATGTAAAAAATTGATAAATTGCATTGCAAGATCGTAGTTTTTTGCACCTTTTAAGATACACATTGAATCGAGGTACATGGGTCCGCCTGTTTCGGGGATAAAGAAATCGATATTTCCCCATTCTTCTTCTGGAACTTCACCGTAGACAACTTCAGCATAGCCTTGGCAAACCCAAAAGTCACCTGTTTTGAAGGACTTCCCAAAACCTTCTGCGTCAAATTTTACAAGGTTTGGCTTCCACTCGTTGATAATAAGATTTGTTGCTTCGAGTAATTCCTTGTCATCGAGAGAATTGACCGAGTAGCCGAGGTGTGCAAGGGCATCTCCTATAACTTCTCTCATGTCGTCCATCATTGTCATGCGCCCTTTGAGGTCTGTTCGTGCAAAAATATCCCAGCTTTTTTCATAGTTTGAAACCTTAGCTTTGTTTACAATAATGCCCGCAGCACCCATACAATAGGGAACGGAAAACTGCATATTGGGGTCATAGGTTGCTTTTTCCAAAACTAAGTCGCTTATATTGGCTTTATTTGGGAATTTTTCATGGTCTATTTCCTGGAGCATGTTTTCTTTTATCATAATAGAAACATAGTCCTGGGAAGGAAAGACAATGTCATAGCCCTTTGCGCCGGCTTTGAGTTTTGCAAACATTTCCTCGTTTGAGGCGTAGTTATCAACTTTTACCTTTACACCAAACTCTGTTTCAAAGGCTTTGAGCACGGAATCTGGTGTGTAATAGGTCCAGTTAAATAAATAGAGTGTTTTACCGTCATTTTTTGCACATGAGGTAACCATTAGTCCAAGAGTGAAAACAAGGACTACAAGAAGAATTGAAATTTTTTTCATATTTCCTCCACTTTTTAAGTATAAATAGAGATAGGTATCTCCCATCCCAATTTTTAAGAGAACGAACGAGATCTGCAAATCATTTTGCTGCAGCGATGTTTTTTAAGAATTTACGTAAGGTAAAGGCTATTAGTATAGTCGCAAGGATGATAATAAAGGACAAGGCATTTATTACTGGCGAAACACCGAAGCGTATCATCGAGTAAACGTAGAGTGGTAGGGTTGTAGAGCCTGGACCCGAAACAAAGAATGTTATAACAAAGTCTTCGAGTGACATGGTAACAGCCATCATAAACCCTGCCATAATGCCGGGGAAAATTGCCGGGATTATTACTTTGAACATAGTTTCTCTTTCTGTTGCTCCCAAGTCGTAAGACGCTTCTATGATGGAATAATCAAACTCATCGAGGCGTGCGAGTACCATGAGAAAAACAAAGGGAAGACAAAAGGTTGTATGGGCGGCAAATATAGAAAAAAGTCCGAGTGGTAGTTTTATGCCTGAGAAAAAGATGAGCATAGACATACCGACAATGACTTCGGGTAAAACAAGGGGTAAAAACGTAATGGTTTGAATATAGCCCTTGCCTTTGAACTTATACCAGTTAATACCTATTGCTGCTATCGTGCCCAGAACGGTGGATACTGCCGCAGAACTAAGGGCGATAAAAAAACTATTGAACAAAGAAGTCCATAAGGCATCTGATTCAAAAAAGAGCTTTTTATACCACATGAGAGAAAAGCCCGTAAAGGAGGAACTTTTTCCCTCGTTAAATGAATAGGCAATGATGACAAATAAGGGTATGAATAAAAAGAAGAGTGTTAAAACAAGCACCATAAACGAGAGAGAAAAATGCTTTTTTTGATAGGCTCGTTTTGCGTGTCGCGCAGGCTCCGAACTTGGCTTTTTTTTGTTTATGCGTGCTATGAGACCATTAAAGGGGTTATTGCTCATTATTTTCCTCCCTCTTTTTTGGTTTTTAAGCCTGCTTCTTTTTTGGAAGAAAACATCATCCAAAGCACTCCAAAGGTACTTAGGACGGTGATAATCATAGAAAAAGCAGCTGCCAAGGGCCAGTTACGTGTTTTATTGACTTGGTCTACGATGATATTTCCTATCATATAGGAATCTTTTCCACC
>JAAZLA010000133.1 GCA_012799545.1 Treponema sp. | reverse complement strand
CACCATACCATTTAGAAAGGGTGCTTTTTTTTCTGTCATGATAATCTCCTCATAAAAAAACTAGAAATTGTACTACTACAAAACAATATCTGTATGATATCAATTTGATAGTATCATGAACAAAAAACATTGTCAAGGAATGGAGTTTTCCCCCCCTCGCCTAGATTTTCATGGGCTTTAAGTCGACATTTCCAAAGCGATTTTCTTTTATTTCATAAAAATGACAGGCTGCTTCTTTTTCATCTTTGTATAGTTTTAAAAGTGCGCAGGTCGGAGGGAAACCGCCGCGGGGGCGTGAGCAACTTCCCGGGTTTACAAACCAAGTGTTTTTTAGTTTTTTCTCTCTGGGAATATGGGTATGTCCATAGAAAAAATAATCGAGTCCAAGTTTTTCTGCAATTTCTACTGCATAGTCTAAGCCAAAGTCGACACTGTATTTATGCCCATGGGCAACAAAGATTTTTTTCCCACAGATGGTGAGATTTTGTGCTTGTGGCGCAATAATAACTTCGTTTTTACCTTTATAAGTATAGCTATATGACTCTGCGTCCCCATTGCCGCGGACAAAGGCTATAACGGGAGGAAGGATTTTATCGGGCAGAGGGGAATCTGGTGATTCATTTGCCATAGCTTCAATGATGCCAACGAGGTCAAAACTTCCGTCGCCGCAAAAAATAAGTGCATCGAGCTTTGAACCATAGGCTTCTAAAAGCGCATAAAATCGATCGTAATCACCATGTGAATCAGAAACAACAAGCACGTAGGCTTTATCCTTTTTTCCAAGTGCTTTAATCGCTTGCGCTGTTCCAATGAGGTAAGATTCGTCTTGTCGTAAAACTGGCATCAGACTTCCTTAGTTTTTATTTGTACTTTTATCAATAATGCTAAGACTATCTACAACAGCCTTAGCATCAGAATACTCCTCTATCAAAGAAATGTCAAAATGATTTTTAGATCGCAAGCCTGTTTGCAAATCGACACTAGTTTCAACATTCCATGCAAGACCAAGGCTTTTTTCCAAAAAGGTTTTTTTCTCTTTAGAAGAAAAATTTCTATCAAAAAGGCTCTCTTTTTTTATGAGAGAATGTAATATTTCTGGCACAAGGCTCAAATGTTCTAAGCCACCTTCTTCGCTCATTGCAGAAGGAGAATAAAACTGACCAAAATCGATTACTATATCGGAGCCAGATTCAATGCCTAAGACGTCATCTTGGGGAAAAAGTGAAAAAACAGGTATATCTAAGGCTGTTTCTGTTTCTGTTTCTTTTTTGTCCTGCATTGCAGCCAAGGCCCTATGAGTTCCTTCTGGAGCCCCCACAATATAGACAGATCTCATTTTTTTTTCCATAAGTATATCGGGTAGCGAACTTATCCGCCCTTTTACGCCATTATAGACAAAATCGTCTGGGAAAAGGAGGGGGTAGATGAGACCATTCTCGCAATCTAGACCAAATGCATCTCCTAAAACCGATAAAAGCTCATGCACAAAATGCTCTTCGGTATAGCCAAGCCCCAAAACGAGGGCAATACGCTCATCACTTTCTTGCCATTTTTTTGTAGGCGCTGTATAACGTAAACCCATCTCTTCCATGGTATTTTTTTCTAGATTTTTTTTATCACTTTTTGTATCACAAGAAATAAGGATACAAAGCACACATATATAGAAGAAAATGTGCATAATTATCTGCTTAAAATTATTCTTTTTCATTTTTTTAGTCTATCATATTTTTGAGACCTTGAAAACTTATCTTTCTTTTGATAGGCTCATGCCATGATACTTATATCCATCTTATTTAAGTTAGTCGGAAGTTTATCTTTCTTACTCTTTGGTATGAAACTCATGTCAGACGGCATTCAAAAAAGTACCGGAAAGAGTCTTCATAAGGCCTTGAGTTTTATGACAAAAAATCGATTTATGGGCTTGTTGACAGGGATTTTTGTTACGATGATTATCCAATCTTCAGGGGCAACAACGGTTATGGTTGTCTCCTTCGTCAACGCAGGACTCATAACCCTCGCACAATCGGTTGGTGTTATCTTCGGTGCAAATATAGGAACGACTGTTACCGCTTGGATAGTCGCTCTTTTCGGCTTCAATTTTAATATTGCTGCTCTAGCAATCCCTCTCTTTGGACTTGGCTATCTTTTACGTTCCGTTAAAAAATTAAAAAAAGAAACCCTCGGCGAAGCAATCATGGGTTTCTCTCTCTTATTTTTTGGCTTAGACTTACTTAAAAACCTTCTTGACGTAAATCCTGAACAAATATCAGTTTTTCAATCTATTTTTAACCACGGTCTATGGAGTTATATTCTTGCCATCTTCTTAAGCATCTTTTTTACAGCCCTATTGCATTCTTCTTCTGCAGTTTCCGCAATTGTTATAACACTCTCTTATCAACAACTTCTAAGCTGGGAAATTGCAGCTACAATGATTTTGGGAAGCAATATCGGGTCAACCATCGATGCAGTAATGGCTTCTTTTGGCACAAAGGTAAATGCCCGTCGTGCTGCCCTCGTGCACGTTATGTTTAACGTTCTTGGCTTTGCTCTGGCAATGTTTTTCTTTAAACCCTTTCTCCGACTTACCGATTGGATAGTTCCGGGACCTGTACAAAATTCTATCACAATTCATATTGCAATGTTGCACACGCTTTTTAATATCTTTAGCTCGCTT
>JAAZLA010000132.1 GCA_012799545.1 Treponema sp. | reverse complement strand
TTTTTATAGTTGATAAAAAAATGTAAACGAATTACAATGAAAAAATGAAAAAGTGTATATCAATATCCAAAGCACTGAGTGTAGGCATGGTGCTTCTAACTATTTTATTTTCTAATCTTGTTTTATCAAGTACTCAGATATTTGCTCAAACAGCCTCTGACAATGAAAGAGAAACTGCTTTGCGCTCTCGTCAGTATATTGAACTCATAGGTAGTATTTTTAGCTTTGTTGAAAATAACTATGTCGATAAGCTCAATCCCGAACTGCTGTATGAAGGTGCTTTGAAGGGCATGCTTGAAGCCCTCGATGATCCATATACGAGCTATCTTGATAAAGCAAGTATGCGTAACTTAAGCGATACTACTGTGGGAAATTTTGGAGGTGTTGGTTTAACTATTTCCAAGCCAGTAACTTCAACTCCTGAAAAACCAGCCTATGTTGAGGTTTCCTCTCCTATTGATGGAGGTCCTGGTTTTAAGGCGGGGATTCAAGCGGGAGATTTCCTTGTAGCGATAAACGGTATAGAAACAAAGGACATTACTATGGAAGAGGTCCTTTCTATGCTTCGAGGAACGATTGGAGAAACAGTTGAGGTTCTCGTAAAGCGTGGAAAGACAATGCAGTTTTCGGTAAAAATTGTGCGAGAGCTCATCGAAGTGCCTACAGTAAAATACGATATGCTAAAAACAAAAACCAAAAACCTTGGCTACTTAAAAATTATTGAATTTACTCCATTGACGGCACAACGAGTACAGGAAGCGCTTGACATTTTCTACGACAATCAGTACGAAGGTTTAATTATCGACTTACGAAATAATCCCGGCGGGCTCATCGATAGTGTCTATCAAGTGGCAGATAAGTTTATAGATGCAGGTCCTATTGTGTCGACACGGGGACGCCAAAGTTTTAATGATACTACTTTTTTTGCAGCAGCAAGGAACACTGCTGTGCGCAATATGCCTATTGTTGTGCTTATAAATAGAGGTTCTGCCTCAGCTTCAGAAATTTTGGCAGGCGCTTTGAAAGACGACCATCTTGCCTACTTAGTTGGTGAGCGAACATATGGCAAGGGTTCTGTTCAACAAGTTATACCGCTGTACAACAAAGATGGTATAAAATTGACCATAGCCCGTTATTATACACCATCAGATGTAAATATCGATAAAATAGGAATTCCGCCAGATTTTGAGGTTTTGTTTCCTGAACTTACAGAAAAAGAAGAAACAGCCTATGTGGATTTACTTGAATCAAAACGTATAGAAGAATATGTGCAAGAACATCCAAATATGAACGAAAACGATATAGCTACGTATGCAAAAGTCTTGAGAAAAAACTATCCTCTTAATGAAGAGAGCTTGCGAAAACTTATTCGCAATGAGGTATACAGAACGCGCGGTTCTTTACTCTACGACCTTGACTACGATGTGCAGTTACGGGCGGCAATAGAAATATTTGAGTCAAATTCCTATGACGAGAGAATGAAAGAGGCAAAAACACTTAAAGAACTACAAGATGCCTTTGTTTTAGCTGAAAAAGAGGAATAGTTCAAATGAGGCAGTTTATTGCAAGTGAGCAATTGAAGGAAAACACAATAATTGCAATTTCAGAAAAAGAAGTGCACTACTTAAAAAATGTTTTACGATTAAAGCCTGGGGAAAGCATTGATGTGCGTCTTTTAGATGGCAGTTTGCTTGAAATGTCTCTTGTAAAGAAAAATACTAAATGGCTTTTGCAAAAGGTGCTTGGCGCTAAGAAAAAAGAAAATGGAGTTCTTGCAAACCAACTTGATACAGAAGATCTAGAAATCCATCTTTTACAGTGTGAGATTAAACCACAAAAGATGGACTTGGTTATACGACAAGCGACTGAATGCGGTGTGAAAAAAATTGTACCTATTTTGGGCGATTTTAGCCAAGGCATATCTACAGAGAAAAAACATGAGCGTTGGTTAAAAATAATAAAAGAAGCTCGCCAGCAATCGGGTTCAGCTATTGCAACGGAATTGGCTGAAAAAATGACTTTTGACGAATATCTTGCAAAAGAGGAAAAAAATGTAGAGTCTATAAAAAAAAAGCTTGCATTTAAATGTTATTTATCCGAAAATAAGAGAGACGATTCCCTGTTTTCACTTTTAATGAAAAAAGGAAAACCAGATATAATACATATCGCGGTAGGTTGCGAAGGTGGTATAAGCAAAAGGGAAGCGGAATTATTAGAAAAAAGTGGTTTTTCTCCCTTGCATTTACCCACAAATATTTTACGTTCTGAAACAGCAGCATTGTATGGTTTGGCTGTACTGCAAAACGCAGTGATGGAGTATCGTTCATGGCAAAGACAAGAATAGAGTTTTTAACAGTTCCCCTCGACATTGTTTCACAGGCTGACTTGGGAGACGAGTTTATGAAGATAGTCCACTCAAGGGAAACTTCTCAAATTTGTTTTGTCTCTATCTGGGATATTTTGAAGGCACGTTCAAACCCTGAATACTTAAACTGTTTAAAGGAAGCTGCCCTTGTTCTACCTACTTCTAAAAGCATTATTAAAGGTCTTTCCTTTTTAAAGTATCCACCAGTAGTACGATATAATCCTTTTTCAACAATTATTCACCTTCTTGGGGAGCTTGATAAAAATTATGCCTCCTTATATTTGCTTGGAGGGAGAAAACAAGTTTTACTCACAAGTGAAAAAAATATAAAAAAAACCTTTCCTCATATACATGTTATGGGGCGTTTTGTTGGCTACTACCCAAAATCCATGGAAACAGACATTATAACAGCGATAAAAAAAACGTCCCCTTCTTTGGTCTTACTTTCTGATGGAATAAAAGGTAAACATCTGTGGTCATATCGAAAGAAAAAACAATTTAATCAGGGGCTTTTCTTATATTATAAGGATGCTTTTCGTATTTTTTCAAAGCGAAAAAAAAGAGTTTCTAATGCAGTTTTTGAAAAGGGCTTTGAAATGTGGTATGAAATTATACGAAACCCTCTAAAAGTTTTTTTAATTTTTCCATATATTGGATATTTAGTTATTTTACTTTGGTATCGATGTTTTAAAATACATAGAAAATAGTTATTAAGAGGGCAAAAATGGCGAAAGTGTATGTGTTGTCTGGTAACAAAGACTTTACTGACTTTTGTGAAGCTTCTTTACGGTGTTCTTGTAAAATTAACGTTATTTTATCTACTGCGGAAATTGAAATTCAAGAGCTTGAAGAATCGCATATACTCATTGTGGAAAATGAGTATATGGAAATGACTGCAGAAGATAGCATGCGCTTGCATAACAAGGGCATATATATTCTCGTCGTTATGGAAAATCAAAAATTAGAGCTTATTGTTAGTTTAATAAAAAATGGTGTTCATGACGTCATAGAATACCCCTGTAGTACTATAAAGTTGTATAAGCGTGTAGAGAAAATACAGAGATATATTGAAAAAAAAGAAAGAAAAAAAATATTTGAAGGTTTAGAGTTAAATCTTCTTGAAAAAAACAAAAATATTGAAGAATTATTTCATCGTTTTTCGAAAACTGACTTACCCATTTTACTTTTAGGTGAAACAGGAACAGGAAAAAGCTATTACGCAAAAAAGATTGTGGCACTTTCGCCTCGAAAAAATGAATGTTTTATAGAGGTGAATTGTTCATCCATTCCAGAGCAGCTTGCCGAGCTAGAATTTTTTGGTTCTGAAAAAGGTGCTTTTACAGGAGCAGAAAAAACAATAGGTTTTTTAGAAAAAGCAGATAAGGGAACCTTATTTTTAGACGAAGTTGGAGAGCTGCCAAAGGTTATTCAAGCAAAATTATTAAAAGTGTTAGATGAAGGAATATACTATAAGCTTGGGTCGGCTATACCGCGAAAAGTGAACATCCGCTATTTATTTGCTACAAACAGAGATTTACAATCAAGCATCATAGAAGGAAATTTTCGAAAGGATTTCTTCAATAGAATAAATGCTGTGCAATTTTATTTACCACCTTTAAAAGACCAAAGGCAGTCTATAAATCATTACATCAATTTGTTTAGCAATGAAATAGGAAAATCTGTAGATGATGAATTGCGCCTTGTTTTAAATGAATATGAATGGCCAGGAAATATTCGTGAGTTAAAAAATGTATTAAAAAAAATATCACAATTTTCAGAGGGGCATGAAATTCGCTTAAAAGATCTTAGGGATTTTTCTTTTTGTTAAGCTAATTTTTGAGTATATAGTGATTTTTTTCATGTTTTGTTATATACTCTGTAGATATGAAGGCTTTAGTTATTGGTGGAAGCGGTGGAATTGGGCATGAAATTGCGAAGCGCTTGTCTCACGATGTTTCTCTTTTGGGTATTCATGCAGGTT
>JAAZLA010000131.1 GCA_012799545.1 Treponema sp. | reverse complement strand
TCGCACGTATTCCCGGTGTTTCACGCATTAGCTTGGTAGGAAGTAGCAAAAAAGAGGCTCATATCCAGCTTGATATAGCAGAGCTTGAAGCTCGTGGTATTTCTGCCCTCAATGTCTACGAAGTTTTGCAATACAATAATCTCACTATTCCCGCAGGAAATGCAGAGTATCGAAAGAAAAATCTTTCTTTTACAAGCTCAGGTTCTTTTGCAAGTTTAGATGAATTAAAAAATCTCACAGTCGGCGCAGGAGATGGCTCGTATATCTATCTAAAAGATATTGCGACTATATCGCTTAAAACCGCACCAAAAAAAATACAGGTACGGTCTAATCAAAAAGAATATCTCATGCTCGACGTTTTAAAACGTGATGAAGGAGATACGATAAAAATCGCTTCGGCAACAATCGATATATTTGAAAAGGTAAAAAAAGAAACAAATGGTCTCATTGATTATGCGATTATTTCCAATCAAAGTGAAACAACAGAGCGCTCCTTGCAAACAGTTATGCAGTCTGCGCTCACTGGTTTTATCCTCACTATTTTAGTTATCCTTTTTTTACTTCACGATGTTCGGGCAACTATTATTATATCCCTCTCTATTCCTCTCTCAATTCTTTTTGCTATCTTGGGCTTATGGATAACAGGACGGTCGCTAAACCTTTTATCCCTTTCTGGCATGACTGTCGCTATCGGTATGATAGTTGACAACTCCATTGTTGTATTGGAAAACACCTACAAGCATTTTTCAAAAACAGGAGATAAAAAAAAGGCGGCGCTCTCTGGGGCAGGAGAACTTGGCGGAGCTGTTCTTGCAAGCACGACTACGAGTGTTTCAGTTTTTGCTCCCTTGCTTTTTTTAACGGGCATAATCGGCGTCATTATGAACGACCTTTCCCTTGCAATTGTTTTTGCACTTGGCTCCTCAGCCCTTGTCGCGGTGGTCATTGTTCCATGGCTTTCAAGCTTACTATTGAAACAAAAAGATGAAAGTGAAAAAAAGAAAATCTTTTTGAAAATTGAAAACAGTATCGATGCCTTTATGGAAAAAATAGAGGCGTCTTATATTAAATCACTTGGCTGGGTTTTACAAAACAAGAAATTTGCTCTTGTAACAGCAATAGCTCTCTTTATTGCAAGTATTATTTTGGTATCTATTTTACGAATGAATTTTTTGCCACCAACAGATACTGGGGAATTTGAAATTCACATAGAAACTCCCCCTGGATACACACTCGAGGAAACTCAAAAAAAAGTAGATGCCATCGATGCCCTTGTAGCTTCCCTCGTTCCAGAAATAGATGCGTCAGTGTATTATGTCGGAACTGATTCCGCACTCTCGCTTACTGACTCCCCGAACAAAGCCTTTGGGCGCATTCGTCTTGTGCCAAATGAAAAGCGCAAACGATTTATTCAAGAAATAATTCCCCTCGTACAAGATAGGCTTTCTGAAACAATTCCCGATTGCAATATCACTGTGCTCAATGGCGGCTTTGATTCTTTACTTGCGCTCGGAACCGGAGGGCAAGGTTATCAACTCGAAATTTATGGAAGCGATTTAGAAAAGGTAAATAGCCTCGCTATTACCGCACGAAATTTTTTAAACCAAGACCCTGACGTCTTTAAAACAGAGATTTCTCTTCGATCCGATGTCGAACAACTCATTGCAAAACTCAGCCAATCCTACATGGGTGCCCTCGGCGTTACCCCCTACGAAGCCGGAATCACAAGCCGTATTTTATTTGGCGGCATGGATGTCGGTACACTGCATATCGATAACAAGGACTATCCTATTCGTATCGATTCAAATATTTCAGATGCAAGCTTAAACGAGGATACACTCAATAAAATGGCAATTCTAACACAGGATGGTCGTTATGTAAATTTTGCAGCCTTTTCTAAACTGGAGTCAAAACCCACACTTACTCGAATTGACCGAAAGGATAGAAACTACTCGGTTGAAATTACCGGATTTTTACGCGTAGATGACCAATCTGGCGTGGTTAAGAGAATGAATGAGGCTATGAGCGCGCTCAATCTTCCAAGTGAGGTGCATTATTCGGTAAGCGGTGTTAGTGCCCTCATGCAATATTCTATTTCAAGCCTTGTCTTAATGTTTGCTATTTCGATTTTCCTCGTCTACGCTGTTATGGTTATTCAGTTTGAACGCTTTATTCAGCCGCTTATAATCATGGCAAGTATTCCTTTTTGCCTTATCGGAGTGGTACTCGGGCTGTATCTCTTTGGCTCTTCCATATCGATTATCGCTATGCTCGCTGTCATAACCCTCGGTGGAACGGTAGTAAACAACGCCATCGTCATGGTTGATTATATCAATTTATTGAGAAAAGAAGAAAATCTCGAACTCGTCGACGCTATTTTCAAAGGCTCACAAAGTAGACTTCGCCCTATTTTAATGACAACGATGACAACCCTCGTCGGCGTCCTCCCCATGGCGCTCGCACATGGAAACGGCTCTGAAGTCTATGCCCCACTCGGTC
>JAAZLA010000003.1 GCA_012799545.1 Treponema sp. | reverse complement strand
CAAAAGTTCAGGCAAATGTGTTGACAGTAGGATGGGAACAATCATGTCAAAATTTATTGCACCTGACTCAAGACGAGGGAGACTTTCTAGGCTAAAAAATACATGGGAAAGAGCTCCCGTCATGTAGGCTGAAACACCAATAACGAGTGCAAAAACAGTTGTAATTAGTGCAGCTTTTTTTATAATCCCTTCGTTTTTTAGCGCATAAAATTTTTGGACCATTTGTGGTAAACCCCAAGTCCCAAAGCTTGTCATAAAAATAAGAGAAGCAATCGTAAGCCAAGAAGGTCTCTCCCCTACAGGAACATGTTGCACATAATTTTCTTGAATACTTTGAATAGCAGGCAAAAGACCGCCGGCATTTTTAACGAGCACGAAAACCATACCAAGCGCACCAATGAGCATAATAAAGCCTTGAATAAAGTCGGTAATAGTAACCGCAAAATAACCGCCGAGAACAAGATAGATTCCTGTTATAGCAATAAGAATAATGAGAGCAAAATCAAAGGATATATGAAAGGTCATTTCAAAAAGATGTCCTAAACCCTTAAACACAGAGGCAGAATAGGGAAGCAAAAAGACAAAAATAAGCAAGGCAGCAAACATCTTCATATGGTCGCTTTCATAGCGTGCTTCAAGAAATTCAGGCATGGTCATTGTGTTCAGATTTTGTGTCATCCTCCTCGTCCGGCGTGCAAACAAAATCCAAGCAAGAAAAGCTCCAAGAATAGCATTGCCTATACCTATCCAAAGCGCATTGAGTCCAAAACTCCAACCTTGCTTCCCAGCAAAACCGATAAAGATAACCGCTGAAAAATAAGTAGTTCCATAGGCAAAGGCGGAAACCCAAGGACCAAGATTTCTCCCTCCTAGAAAAAAATCATTGAGCGTCGTTGTTTTTCTGATACTCCAAATACCAACCGCTATCATCACAAATAAAAACAGCAATAATAATACAAAACTTGCCATATTCCTTCCTCTTTATATTTATATTGTCTTGCAAAAGACAGATTTTTTATGTACTATAAAAACACATGATCCATTAGCTCAGTAGGATAGAGCGAGTGCCTCCTAAGCACTAGGTCGGACGTTCGATTCGTCTATGGATCGCTTCAATTAACTAAACACAAAAAAGCCTTGCCCGCAAGCAAGGCTTTTTTTATTGAACGCTTTTTTAGTTTCAGTTTTTTTATTCATTTTTGAACGCAAGCAATATAGCACCAATCACCAAAAGGTGTTGTGAAAGTTGCTTACAAAATGCAACAAAGGTCTTGTAGTTTTTAAAAGCACCATTGATTAAACCACCCGTACCTATTATATCTAAAAATATAATAATAAGCGCCCATACAACGAGCATAATTATGAGCAAAATATCGGTAATTTGCTTTGTCTCAATAAAAAAGTTTAAAAGCAAAATAGCACCGCAAGCAATTTGTACAATCGCTAAAATAATAATAATGAAAGTTGCAAGCGATTTATTTTTAGGTAATAATTGATCGACAATGGTAACAACCTCATTATCCCCAAAGTTTCTGCTAATTGTTGCACTGAATCCAAAAGAATCCGACTTCACCACTGCAGATGTTGCATT
>JAAZLA010000130.1 GCA_012799545.1 Treponema sp. | reverse complement strand
TTTTTATTACTCAGCGCTTTCTGTGCAGCAGCTTTTTATTTCTGAAGCCCTTATAAGCCTATCTGAAACGATTACTTTTTCAAAAAAGGGCATTGTCCTTGGGCTTGCTGAAAAAGGGCAAAAAGAAATAAAAGACTATCTTGAAAGCATTTTTCCAGAGCCCTACCAAAGACTGTATCCACAATTTAGCATAAATGAACAAAGCTTTTTATTTTTATCGCATGAAACTCAGTTCAATAATCGAAAGATTATTTTTTCACAGCTTATTCGAGAAGATTTTCTTGTTTTTAACGATACGATAAAAATTGTCTTACTTGTCTGTTTTTTTATAAGCTTCTTTCTTATGATTTTATTTTTGCTCAACTTAAAATCAGATGCAAGTCTAATTATTCGTCAGCGAATAAAAAAATTCCAATTTGCTCTTTTAAATGAATACTTGGAGACAAAGGAAAAAATAAATTGGAATGATGTTATAGCGTCTATTGAAAGTCGAAAAGTCGAAGTTGCCCTGTCTCTTACAAAAAGTCTCGGACGAAAAGCGAAAAAACACCAAGATTTGCTCGATGCGCTTTTGGAAAAATCCTGGGACGAAATTATGGCTTCGCTTACAAGGTCAAAAAATGAATTTGTGCAAAATGTTCATATTGATACCGATGAGATTCGGGCGACCTTGGAAGAGATTTTGCATTCGACTCGCCAAGGCGCTGAAACTTTGACTCGGTTGCCGCAAGAAAAAGCTCAAGCTCTTGTAAGTCGTTCAAAGCGTATAGAACTCGATGAAGTCGAAGAGCTCGATGAAGTTGCCGAACTCGATGAGGTTGAAGAGCTTGACGAAGTCGAAGAACTCGAAGAACTCGATGAAGTCGAAGAGCTCGACGAAGTAGCCGAACTCGATGAAGTCGAAGAGCTCGACGAAGTAGCCGAACTTGACGAAGTCGAAGAACTCGACGAAGTTGACTTAGAAGAATTTATAGATGAAGATTCTCTAAGAACAGAGATTGAAACAAAGCAGGATACATCTTTTAGAAACCTAGATATTTTTAAAGAAAAATTATGTCTCGGTGATGATACAGGTGAAAATCAAAATGGCTTAGTTAAAGGGGTTGACCCCCTTTTCACACTCGATATTGAACAGCCCGATTTTTCAGCCTTAGATAGCATAAAAAGCGAGATGCCCCTTGAAAAATCTTTTTCTAGCGAAACACAAATAGATCAAACGGAAGTAGAAACTTTAAAAGACCTCTCTAATAGCACAAAACCAAGGCTACAAGAATTCACCCTAGAAGAATCGAGTGAAGACGATGCTCCCGACCTTATAGATGACTACGAGGAACTAGATAGCTCAGAATTGGTACAATATATAGACGACAATGCTGCTTTTAGTTTTGCTATTCAGTTTAAACCACCCAAAAAACTTGAAAGCGCTAGTTTAACAAATGGTAGTGAAAAGGGTCTCCAAGAATCGATTATAGAGCACAATGGTATATTTCATGTAAACAAAGATATTCCTGTTGATACTGTCGAAGTGGACAAAGATTTTGTTTCATTAGTCGATTCCGTACTCGAATAAAAAATCTAGACTTCTTTTTCTTATTTTTATTTTATGTTAGACTAGCGTAATAATTCAAAATATGGAGGAAAGATGAGTTTTAAAGCCTATCATAGAGTACGTTCATATGAATGCGATGGATATAATCACGTAAACAATGCGGTGTATCTAAATTTTTTAGAACACGGACGCATGGATTTTTTACGTCATATTGGATTTGATTACGAAAAAGTAGTCTCCCTCGGTTATGCCCTGTATGTAACACATATTGATATTTATTACAAAGCTTCTGCATTTTTATATGATGAGTTAGAAATTTCAGTTGTCCCGACAAAGCTCGGCAAGATTTCTGGCGAGTTTTTTCAGGAAATTCGAAAAAAAGACGGCACTCTTTGCGTTGAGGCAAAGGTAACTTGGGCCTGTGTTAATAGCTCAGGGCGTCCATCAAAAATACCAGAAGACTTTCTTGTTCCTGGTTTATATCCAAAAGAAGAAAGCTAAATCGACTCTTTTTATAGAAGTTTTTTATTTTTAAAGTTTAATTTTTCTATAATTTCTAAACCCATTTTTTTTGCATAGTCCCGTGCAAGATGCAAACCATCAACAAGGTTTTCAGGAAAATGTGCATCTGAATTGCAAAGCACAGGAATGTTTTTTTCTGCAACAAGGTTCCAAAACGCATCATAGGGGTAGGGGTCGCGCATTCCTTTTTCGCCTTTTACTTTTCCCTTTATAAATCCCTGCCCATTTACTTCAAGGGGAATGTTGTATTGAATAGCAGCTTCGATAATCGCGGTAAA
>JAAZLA010000129.1 GCA_012799545.1 Treponema sp. | reverse complement strand
TGTACACACAAAAAACTCTCGCAAAAAAACTTCCTATCAAGAGTCTTTCCTAGAATGCGCTTTTATGTTAGTCTTTTTTTATGGCAGGAAATTCATTTGGAAAACTTTTTAAGCTCACTACCTTTGGAGAAAGTCACGGGGAAGCTCTGGGCTGTATAATCGATGGATGCCCGAGTGGCATAAAAATTGACAGAGATGCAATTCAAAATGCTTTGAATCGAAGACGGCCTGGATACAATCACTCGAACGATAAAAATGTTACGGGTACTACTCGTCAAGAAGCTGATGAGGTGCAGATTTTAAGTGGTGTCTTTGAGGGTTTTTCAACAGGCACGCCTATTTGTCTCATTATTTTTAACGCAAGGCAGAGGTCAAAAGATTATAACAATATAAAAGATGTTTTTCGACCTGGTCATGCTGATTACGGCTACTTTGCAAAATACGGTATTCGCGATTATCGTGGTGGTGGAAGGGCTTCTGCCCGAGAAACTGCTGCGCGGGTAGCGGCAGGTGCGGTAGCAAGGGCGCTTCTAGAAAGCATGCTCCCAAAATCAGAGGAGCCTTTTTCGGTCATAGCCTATACAAAGGAAGCTGCTGGAATTGCTTGTCACGATATCCATCTTAGTCAAATAGAAAAAAACCAAATGCGTGCAGCTGATGCTTGGGCAGCAGAAAAAATGCTTGAAAAAATAGAAGTGCTTAAACGCAAGGGAGATAGCGCAGGTGGCATTATTGAGTGTCAGATTACCGGACTGCCTGCAGGTCTTGGCGAACCTGTCTTTGATAAGCTCGATGCAGTTTTATCTCATGCGATTCTTTCTATCGGTGCGGTTAAGGGTATAGAATTTGGATCGGGCTTTGAATCTGCTCGCATGACGGGCTCAACTTGGAATGATCCTATGCGCGAGGGGATAAAAAAAAGCGAAAAAACCGAAATTTTAAATCCGCATTTTACTTCAAATAATGCAGGTGGGATCCTCGGCGGCATATCGAACGGAAACGACATTATTTTTCGAGCGGCTGTTAAACCGGTCCCAAGTATTTATCAAACACAAAACACAATTACGAAAGAAGGTAAAAACACAGAAATTCTTATTGAAGGTAGGCACGATATTTGTGTATGCCCAAGAATTGTGCCCGTTATCGAGGCGATGTGCTATATCAGCCTTGCTGACCTTTTTTTACAAAATAAAGTTGCAAAAGTTTCGGAGATAGTCGATGAAAACGAATAAACTAAAGCTCATAAGCGTCATCTCTCTTTTAAGTCTCCTTGTCATAAGTATCTGTCTTGCATGCTTTTATGTCCTTTCATTTACACCAATAAAAACAATACAAGATGGAGCACAAGCCGCTTTTATAGCCGAACATGCAAAACAACATATTTCTACTGAGCTAGAAGCATTGCCCTATGCGACAATTCCTGCACAACTCGCCTTGCAAACGCATTCGGTTATTTTAATCGATGCAGCAAATGATTGCATCTTGTACGAAAAAAATGCTGACGCTATTATTCCTCCTGCTTCAATGACAAAGCTTTTTGTTATGTACTTGGTTTTTGAAGCAATCGAAAGAGGAGAAGTCAATCTTAATGAGCCCGTCCCTCTGAGACCTGAATCCTGGGCAATAAACGCACCACCGGGTTCATCGCTTATGTTCCTCGGCGAGGGGCAAAGGGTGAGCTTGGACGAACTTTTGTCGGGGCTCGCTGTTGTTTCAGGAAACGACGCAGCTGTCGCTGTTGCCCAACACCTCTCTGGTTCTGTTCCCGCCTTCATCGAGAAAATGAACGCCCTCGCCCAATCCCTAGGACTCAAGCATACCCGCTTTGTAGACACATCGGGCTATAGCGAATTGAACCAAACAACAGCTCGCGACTTTCTAAAATTTTGCTCTATCTATGTAAAAAAATTTCCTGAAAGCTTAGAGCGCTATCACTCGCTGACTTCTTTTACCTATCCTAAGGAAGAAAACTTAAAACCTGGTTTAAGCTATTCGGCTGCCTTACAAACGGGAAGTGCATATAACGGAACACTCCCCATAACGCAGCGGGCAACAAATCCGCTCTTTGGAAAAGTAGCAGGCGTTGATGGCATTAAAACTGGCTACATCGACGAGTCTGGCTTTAACCTTGCCTTGAGTATCAAGCGAGACGGTACTCGGTTTTTGGCCGTTCTCATGGGGGGACCCGGTATTGGAACAGTGCAGGGAAATCAAATACGCACAAGGGATGTAGAAATTCTCACCGACTGGGCTTACAAGACGTTTAAAAGTTTTACAATTAGCGATACGATTGCCTTTAATATGCCCCTTTTATATGGACAGGAAAATAGCGTTTTAGTTTACGAAGCCATAAACAAAGAAAAACACGCGCTTTCTGTTCCCCTCATAGCACATGAGCCGAGTATTCGAAGGCAAATTGCTATTGAGCCTATAATTAAGGCACCGGTAAAGGAAAACGAAATCCTCGGTTATGTCTATTATTTTTTGGGAGATATTTTACTTGAAACGCGTCCGCTTATTGCAGCAAATTCAGTCGATACGGGGAGCCGTTTCAAAACGAGTGTAGATGGAATACTGCTCCCTTTTATAGCAAAACGACTTACAAAAGCACCTATAGATCGCTTACAGGAACTATATCGTAACCCGCAGATAGAATTGCAGCAATGAGCACATCGATTTTATCATAGAGATAATCGAGCCGCGTGCCATTTTGTAAGCCACAGGAAATAGGAATGATAAGCCCCGGCTTTAACGAAGTTACAATCGAATCGATTATTTGACTTGAAGATCTGTAGGGAAGATTTTTTTCGGTAGCTTCTTCAAGCGTCAAAGTATCTCCTGTTGGATAGGGAGAATCGATGAGCTTATAGCCAGCTTTTTTACTTGCCGATTGTATAATTGCATTTGAAAAATAATCTGGTGCATGCCAGATAAGAGAAAGCTCCTTACCGATGAGGTAGAAAAAATCATCTTCATTTCTTGCCAAGCCACGACGAATAAAGGTTTCATCGATAGCGTAGAGTCTTGTGTCGAGGGTATAGGGAATGTAAAACATTGAGCCACATTGATGCCCGAGAGATGCAATTTCTTTTACCGCTGTTGGAAACTTTCTTAAAAATTCACCGTTAATAAAAAAACTTGCCCGTATATTATTTTTATGCAAGGCAGAAAGTATAGGGGTTAGACCGTCGCTACTATCAAGCGCATCGATAGCGAGAGCGACCCGCGGTCTTTGAGCAAGCTTATCTTCTGAGTCATTAAACAAGGCAATGTTCGTGCTGAGGCCTGAAAGCTTTCGTGCAAAAAGGCTGTTTGAAAAATGACCCTGTTCCATCTCATCTATAAAAATACGCCAGCGAGCATTTTGTACTTCACGACTTCGCGTATTTCCTTCGGAAACTTCTTGCCATGAACCGCGATTTTTATCATAGAGATAATTTTTCCTACCAAACTTTGAAAGAATGTTTTTCTGTGCATCCCATGCATAGTCCCCTGGCGATGAGAGCGCGAGTACTTCGGAGCTATTTTTTACCCATGACCAAAGGCGAAGCGTATTTTCTCCTCCAAGAAAAAGCTCAGTGTCGGACTTCCAAACAAGGGAGATGAGTTTTTCATCAGTAAATACCTGGCTTTGTTTCCAGGTATTTATATCATACACATAACTCATCGATTCACCCATAAAAGCAAGTTTTGTTTTATTTGGCGAAACAAGGGGAGAATGCACAAAAACAGGGAGGTTTAGATTTTCAAAAAAAGCAAAGTTTTTTTCTGTATCGATTTTCAAACGCCAGGTATAACTTTCAGTTTTTCCAGCGCGTAGAATTTGCATCCAGATTATGGGTATTTGAGTTTCGTATTTTGACTGTGTCCAAAATACATCAAAAGAAAGCGATGCGCCAGGCACTCGCACAAAGGGATAGGAAAACAAGCTCGTTACAAAATTGAAATCTGTCCCCTCCAACTCCATATAGAGAAGCGTTCGATTGTCTTGCAAAAGTACTATGGAGCGACCATTTTCACTTGTCCAAAATCTATCCTTAGAACTATTGAAAGGTGAAGGAAGACGCCCTGCTATTTTCCCTATGCCAACAATGTCAGAATAAAGCGCTCTTGTGTACAATTCATTTGTAGAAATTTCATAGACCAAGTCTTTTTGTATGTACATGAGTTTTTTTTCGTTGGCAAAAAAAACAGACTGAATGGAACCAGGACCGATGAAACGATATTCCTCATCGATCATTTTTTCTTGCAAGCCCTCTTTTAGATTGATAAAATACAGTCTTCCTTTTTTTTCATAGACTAAGAGAGAGCTATTTTGCACTTGTCCCTGCCCAAGCGGAGCCCAGAGAGCAGGTAAAGAATCAAAGCTAAAGTCATTGTCTGTAGAAAGAACAATTTTTTTTCCTGTATATAAATCTTTTACCACAAGGTTTGC
>JAAZLA010000128.1 GCA_012799545.1 Treponema sp. | reverse complement strand
TTGGAGTATAAGGACCAAAAAGTTCGAGCAAGAGGTTAAAGAGCGTAGATTGGAATAGTGGTTTTGAAATAAAACGGGAAACCCCAGCTTTAAAACCCTCAGATTCGTCTATGCTTTGTTCGTAGCTACTTACAACTATCAATATATATTTTCCTAAAGGGCTTTCTTTTATCTTTTTTACGATTACAAGTTCTGTTTCTGTAAACTCATCTGTATCAAGAATAAGTAGCTGGAAGGGAGCTGTTGTCGTATCGTTCAAAAGTGAAAATGTTTTTTCTAAAGAATAATATTCGATATTTAACCCACAATGTCTAAATAATTCCTCTAAATCTTGTCTATAGCGAAGATTGTCGCTAGATATGAGGATAAAAACAGACTTGTATCTACTGCTTAGCCTTCTTTTACAGTCATACGTAATATCGAAAGGAATGGTTACGGTAAAGGTACTTCCTTTGTTTTCTTCGCTTTCAACGGTAATTGCACCGCTCATAAGAGTTACAAGATTTTTTGTTATAGATAAACCTAAACCACTTCCGTTGTGTTTTGCGTAGTTATCGCTATTTTGTTGCTCATAGGGGTTGAAAACTTTTTCAAGAAAATCAGGACTTATACCATAGCCAGTATCTTTTACAGAAAAAAGCATATGTGTGCTTTCTTTTGTTTTCGCTTCCTCTGAAATGGTAAAGGTGATATTCCCGCCTCTTGGCGTAAATTTTATTGCGTTTGAAAGAAGATTGGTTAGAATTTGTGTTAAACGAAGTTTATCTCCAATGAGGATTTCATTTTCAATCTTTTCTGCATTAACGGTAAATGTAAGGTCTGCCATTTTAGCTTGATTATAAAACAACGTGCCCATGGTGTGGATAACTTCTTGAATATTAAAAGAGGATTTTACAAGATGTATTTTTCCGCTTGCAATACTTGACATGTCGAGAACATCGTTAAGTAAGCTTAATAATTGTTTTGCTGCAAGTTCAGCTTTATGTAGATAATTGTTTGTTTGTTGGTTTGTCTTTTCATGAGTTTGCGCAATGCTAATATAACCAATTACTGCATTTAAAGGAGAGCGAATTTCATGAGAGATGCGTGAGGTAAATTGGCTTTTTGCTTCATTTGCTCGTTGTTCGCTGATGAGAGCGTCTTGGAGTTGTTCATTTTTAAGTTCAATAATCCTTCGTTTTGAGTTTTTTGACCAGTTAAGTAATATGGTAATAAAGCTAATTGATATTAAAACAGCAAAAACAAAGAGCACGTCAAAGGGCATTTGGTTTAAAATGCTAGAAAGCGTAATTTCGTTTGCTTTGAAAGTACTTTTGATTATAAAATAATTTGAATAGGTTTCGCTCACATAGGCAATGCTTCTATTCAATACAGCAAAAATAGCAGGATCAAGGTCCTCTTTTACTAAGGCGCAAAGTTCAAAATATGTTTCGGGAAGGATGTCAATTTTTAGGCGATAATATTTTCGTTTTTGTTCTAACATATAATTTGCAGTAAAGGTGTTCATTATTGTCTGATTCGCAGAACCTTTTCGTACCGCATTTAAACAGGCTTCTTGATCTTTAAAATATACAGGTTGCCAAGAATCGAAGATGTCAAAATCCTCATAGTTGAATGTTGTGTCTTCAATAATTGCTGTTTTATTGTTTCTTATATCGAGTTTGTTTTTATAAATGGCAACGAGAGGGAGTTTTAAGTACGGCTCGGTAATTTTATAGCCCATTTCATGTGCAGGCTCTATATTATTTCCAAAGGTTCCAAATATATCGGCAGTTGCTGCCTTATTTTTTCTTTCATATATATATTCAAATTTTAATCCAGTAAGATGCGATATCTCATTAAAAAGTTCTACTGTATAACCATAAAATCTTTTTGTTCTTGCATCATAAAATTCATAGGGTTGCCAGAGATTATTAATTGCAATCTTGAGCGGCTTCGTGTTTTTTATAAGTTCTGCTTCTTTTTCTGAAAGGCTAAATTCAATAGCTAAGCTCAAAGGAATATATCGTTTCATAAAATCCTTTGTAAAGATGGGGTTTACGATAAGGATTTGCTCATAGGCTTTGTTTAATGCCTCAGCCAAAAAAGGTTTTGAGTTTGTGCATCCGAAATAGAGTTTTTGGGGTGCAAAAGTGAGGATTATTTTTGTTTGTTTTGAAGCATGATGGTTTGCAACAATTCCAGCGTCAACTTCGGCAAGGAGGACAGCTTTTTCTACTTCACTAGTTGTATTGTAATAGACGATATTAAAGTCTAAACTATTTTCTTTGGCAAAAACATACATGTTTTGTACATTTTCGTCATTGGGACTGATAGCAGCTATTTTTATATTTTGAAGAGAGGCAAGGTTTTGTTTAGAAAGCTGACTATCTTTGCGTGCAAAAAGTGTTGAATTTGAATATGCCATCTCATAGTCAGGATAGTCTATGTATGTAAGTCGTTCTGGAGTAATATTTAAACAAGG
>JAAZLA010000127.1 GCA_012799545.1 Treponema sp. | reverse complement strand
TTCATCTATTGGCTTGCCTGCTGGAACCATGGGAAAAACCATTTCGTCGATGTCCATGCCGCAGTCAATGAGGCAGGGTTTTTTCTCGCTTACCGCTTTTGCAAAACAGTCGACGAATTCTTTTTCATCTGCTGCGCGATAGCCACGAATATCAAAGGCTTCTGCAAGTTTTACAAAGTCTGGTCCGCGGTCGAGGGTTGTTGCCGAATAGCGTTTTCCGTAAAACATTTTTTGCCATTGGCGAACCATACCAAGGGTTCCGTTATTTGCAATAATAATAATAACAGGAATTTGATAATGCGAAATTGTTGCAAGCTCGTTTAAGTTCATGCGAAATGAGCCATCTCCAGCGATGTGTACAACGCGTTGTTTTGGTTGTGCTATTTGTGCGCCAAGTGCTGCTCCAGTGCCATAGCCCATTGTGCCAAGTCCACCAGATGTTACAAAGGTTTTTGGGGTAACAAATGGATAAAACTGCGCAACCCACATTTGATGTTGTCCAACCTCTGTTGTAATAATAGTTTCATCGCCAAGTACTTCGTTTATTTTTTCCATAACGAATTTTGGATGGAGGCGCGTTTTTTTAGAGTACATTGCAGGAATATGCTTTTTAAGTTCTTCGGTTTCAGCATTCCACTCATCCTTTGCACGCGGTTTCACAAGTTCGGTTAATTCTTTAAGTATAATATTTATATCCCCTGTAAGAGATGCGGTGGTTGGAATGTTTTTATTTATCTCACCTCGGTCTATATCTATATGCAGTACCTTTGCTTCGCGGGCAAATTTATTTGGGTCCGATATAACGCGGTCAGAGAAGCGAGCGCCAATGGCAACAAAGACATCGCATTTATTTGCAAGGGCGTTCGAAGCCTTTGTGCCATGCATTCCGATCATGCCGGTACTTAACTCATGTTTTTGAGAGAAGGCTGTTTTTCCCATGAGTGTTACCGACACGGGTGCATTTAGTTTTTCCGCAAGAGCTTTAAATGCTTCGGTTGCTTCAGCAATGACAACTCCTCCTCCAACAAAGAAAAAGGGTTTTTTTGCAGAGTTTAAAATAGCAGCAAAGTCCTCCAAGTCATCTTTGGTTGGAAGTGGCGTTTTTTGATTACTTCTTTTTACCGCATCACTGGTTGCAATATTTGGATCTATCTTTTTTAAAATATAATCAACTTCTGCAGCGGTCACATCTTTTGGGATATCTACTAAAACAGGACCAGGTCTACCGCTCCGGGCTATTTCAAATGCTTCACGAATCGTATCAGCGAGTTTTGTAACATCTCGAACAATGTAATTGTGTTTTGTAATAGGCATTGTAATACCTGCAATATCGACTTCTTGAAAGCTATCCTTACCTAAAAGGCTTGTTGGGACATTGCAAGTAATTGCAACAAGGGGAACGGAATCCATGTAGGCTGTTGCAATACCTGTTACAAGGTTTGTAGCACCGGGGCCACTTGTTGCCATAACAACGCCAACCTTACCGCTCACTCGAGCATAGCCATCAGCTGCATGGCAAGCACCTTGTTCATGGGCGGTGAGGATGTGGCGAATTTTATCAGAACTTTTATACAACTCATCATAGATATTTAAAATAGCTCCACCGGGATACCCAAAGACGGTATCAACGCCTTGCTCAAGTAAGCATTGAATAACAACTTGTGCTCCTGTCAGTTTTTGTATCTCTTGTGTTTCTGTTTTTGTCTGGCTTGTTGTGCGAGTCTTTGTCGCTGTCATTGTTTTTTTTTCCATGTCTTACTCCAATATTGCACCTTGATCTGCACTCGAAACCAATTTTGCGTATCGAGCAAGATAGCCTTTTTTTATTTTGGGCTCAGGGCATTGCCAAGATTGTTTTCTT
>JAAZLA010000126.1 GCA_012799545.1 Treponema sp. | reverse complement strand
TCATACATCGTAAAAGGCGATAAGGTTGCACTTATTGACTTGTATCGTGATTGGGAAGGTGCTCCAGAAAAAATGAAAGCACAAATGGCTTCGATAGGTATCGACCTTTGTGATATTCACTACCTTGTTTTAAATCATCTAGAAAGCGACCACTCAGGTTTTTTAAAAACATTTCGCGAGCTCTGTCCAAATGCAAAAATTGTAACCACTAAAAAAGGAGCAGCCCTCGTCGAAAACTTTTGTAAGGCGGTAAATGAGGGAGAAAGCGATTTTCAAAATGCTCATGTACAGGTGGTAAAAACAGGAGATAGCATTGACCTCGGTGATGCGGTTGTCCTTCATTTTACTGAAACGCCAAATGTACACTGGCCTGAAACGATGATGACTTACGAATCAAAATCGAAGACGCTTTTTTCTTGTGATGGCTTTGGTTCCTACGGCTGCCTTGGCACTGAAGAAAATCCGACACGTATTTTTGATGATGAGTGCAGTGAAGAAGAGCTTCTGTTTTTTGAAACAGAGGCACTGCGTTATTATGCAAATATCGTTGCAAGTTTTTCAAGCTTTGTAAAACAAGCAATCGAAAAACTTTCAAACATTGAAGTGAAGGTTGTTGCACCGAGCCATGGTTTAGTGTGGCGAAAAAATCCACAAAGAATTATCGATGACTATATTCGCTATGCTTCCTACAATACAGGAGGAGAGTTAGAAAAAGAAGTTTGCGTTGTTTGGGCTTCGATGTATGGAAATACAAAACTCGGTCTTGATGCGGTCATAGAAGGCATTGAAGCGGAAGGCGTAAAAGTGAAGGTCATTGAAATTCCTTCAACGGATCCATCCTTCGTTCTTGCCCATGCCTACAAGGCAAAGGGACTTGTAATTGCAATGCCCACCTACGAATATAAAATGTTTCCGCCTATGGCCTATGTATTAAATCTTTTTAACCGAAAACATTTTTCTGGGAAAACAGCTCTTCGAATTGGGAGCTGGGGTTGGATCGGCGGCGCAAAAAAAGAATACGACGAAGCTGTCCTTCCGTTAAAATGGGATGAAGTTGAAAGCTATGAATGGCAGGGACTTCCAAGCGAAAGCGATAAGGCAAGTCTTAAAGAAAGAGGACGAGAACTCGCAAAGCGCATAAAGGCTTAAACAGAGTCTTATGAAAAAGCCGCTCTTTGTTGCTGTTAATTCACGATACAACCACACCAATTTAGCTATCCGCTCTATCGCTTCCTATTGTGCAGTCCATAGCAAAAGACAGCTCTCTATTTTGGAAGCAAGCATAGCTGAGTTTCCGACAAATATTTTGCGCAGTATATATGAGCGTTTAAAAGAAGAGTCAGATAGAGACGGGCAAATAAAACAAGAGCTTATTATTTTTTCTGTATATATTTGGAATGCTCCGCTCATCTATGAAGTTGCAAATGAACTAAAAAAAATTCTCCCTCGAGCTCTCATCGGTTTTGGGGGACCAGAAGTTTCGTATCAAGCAGAAAAAGTCTTTTTTGAAAACTCATCCCTCGACTTTATTGTAAAGGGGGAGGGAGAGGAAACGGTTAAAGAACTTGTGGAAAGATATTATGTAGCACAAGAAGCGGGAAAAAAATGCGAGATAGAAACACTTAAAGATATTCCGGGGCTCTACCTTCGCAGTCCCTCAGAAGATATTTTTTTTACTGGAGAGAGAGAACTCCTTTGTACACTCGACTCCCTTCCCTTTGCCTATCCGAGCTTAGAAGCCCTTGCAAAACAAGGGGGAGAAAAAGAGCTTGCTCGGGAAGCCTACTTTGACGACCGACTTGATCCAGATATCCATATTTTTTATTATGAGTCCAGTCGTGGTTGCCCTTTCAAATGTTCTTATTGTCTTTCTTCTATCGATAAGCGGGTGCGCTATAAAAGTTTAGAAAATGTTTTTGCTGAGCTCGATATTTTTTTGAAAGCAGAAGTTCGCTTAGTAAAATTTGTAGACCGAACCTTTAATCTCAACGAAGAGCGCTATCTTGCTATTTGGAATTATCTTTTAGAAAATCATAATGGCATAACGATGTTTCATTTTGAAATTGCAGCTGAACAGTTTAGCGATCGCGTTTTAGATTTTCTCCAAAAAATGCCACGGGGAATTATGCAATTTGAAATAGGGGTGCAAAGTTTAAATCCAGATACTTTAAAAGAAATTCATCGTCATGCAGATATAGAAAAACTTTCAAAGATAATTTCACGTATTCCGTCTACGATTCATTCTCACCTCGATTTAATTGCTGGCTTACCCCATGAAAATATAAAAAGTTTTGCATCTTCCTTTGACCAAACTATTGCCTTAAAACCTGATATGCTGCAACTGGGTTTTCTAAAAATTCTTTCTGGAACTGAGATGGAAAGCTATGCAAAAAAATGTGTAGGCGAAAAAGGTTACCAGTGGATAGAAAAACCGCCCTATGAAGTTTTGCAAAGCCCCGATCTTTCCTATGCGGAACTTTTATTTTTGAAGGATATAGAAGAAAGCCTAGATATTTTTTACAATAGTGGAAACTTCAAAACACTTTGTTTGTATCTTTTAGAAAAAAAATATTCACTCTTCCACTTTTTTTCAGTCTTTGTAGATTATTGCCAAAAAAAAGAACTCTTCAAAGTAAAACATAAAACGCAGGGCTGGGCAGAAATCATTGCAGCTTTTTTAGACACTCTTGAAAAAACTTCCGAAACAGAAAAACTCTATGAAATGAAAGAAAGCCTGTACGAGCTTTTACGCTTTGATTTTATGCGCCTCGTTAAACCAGGAAAAATTCCTTCATGGTATAAAAGACAGTACAATAAAGACGCACATCACGCAGCCCTCCTTGCCCATACCGAAATAAAAAGTACACGCGAATCCTATGCCTATTCTGATTACGATAGATTTGCTATCAATCCATTTTCATTTGAAAAAATCTCGGACGAGCAAGAAAAAGTGGCAATTCTTTTTCTCTATGCAAAACCTCAAGAACGAACTAGCGGGCAAATAAAGAGCGAGACAGATTGTATTGTGTTAGAGAAATAAATGATTCTCACGGTGATTTTCGATAATTTTTTTTGTGAAGATATTCTTGTGTAATCAATGTTTTTGTTTGATAAAATAGATATGAAACTCAAAACATTTAAAACATTTTTTTACACGACAATTGGAAAAAACAGGCGAGGACTCTTTTAGCACTATAGATTTTGCAACGGAGCGGATAAAAACTATTTTGACGATTACAAGAAAAATAGAATTTAAACTACAATATTTATTTGACTTGCTTTTTACTTTTATTGGTCGTTTTATTCAGCCCGTAATGAATCTCGTGATTATCGGTTTGTTGGGAAAAAATGTTGTCGATGGCAGTATGACCTTTGGTGCCTTTGTTTTGGTTATTACCTACTATAATATTTTGCAGTCGATGAAGCAGAATATGAAAGGCTCGTTCAATTAGTCGAACTAGAAAAACTAAAGGAGAGAAATCTTGGAAGTGGAGGAGAGCATATTTCAGGTGGCGAAAAACAGCGCCTTGCTCTCGCCCGTTTTTTATATCAATTAACAGTAAAAAATAAAGCATTTTTTATTAT
>JAAZLA010000125.1 GCA_012799545.1 Treponema sp. | reverse complement strand
GGGAAAATCTTGTATGGTTTGTTATCTGGTATAATTGCTTTTATACTCGTTGGGAGCGGTCAATCAACTATAGGGCTTATGTTTACTATTTTACTCATAAACATACTTTCTCCCTTGTTACAGCTTTTTGAAGAAAGCTTGTATAAAAGAAAACTAAAATCGCTCATCTTAAATAAAGAATAATATATAACAAAACCTGTGTATCTAAAGGAATGATATGAAAGAAAATATAAAAAAAGAACTAACTCGAATATCTGTAGTGTTTTTCTCAATGTTTTTTTTAGTGCTTATCGCTTTTTTTTGTGTACAAGCACAAAAGACTACAAGTCAAAAAAAACTAATAAAAATGCTAGAAAAACATATAGAACTAGCTTTAGGTGAGTACTATGCTATAGAAACAAAAATTGACATTAACACTCGTTTTTCAGAAAGTCTTGCCTTTTATCGTATAAAAAATGAAAAAAAGACAGCTATTGCTGTTCTTGCAAGAATTACGGGTTTTTCTGGACCACAAAGCTGCTTGTTTTTTTATGATGAAGATTTTACGCTCAATTTCATTTCAGTTTTAGCTTTTAAACAAAATATGGAATATATGCTTGAGGAAAACCATCTTGACTATGGTATCACAGATTCTATTTTAGATTACTGGAAGCGTTCTATTCAAAAAACAATACAAGAAGGAGGAATCATTTGAAAGGAAAAAATATCTTTTTTATAGCTTCAGTAAGTATTCTTATACCAGCAACAGGAAGGCTTGGTTATGGTATTATTTTACTTATAGGACTTATCTCTATAAATTATTTTTCATCACTTCTCTACATTGCATTTAGAAAATGTGATGTAGGCAGCTTTGAAACACCCTTACAGATTTTTACAACAATCGCTCTAACAATTATATTTAAAGAATGTGTTCGTTATTATTCTCCTATTCTTTCTTTTAATCTTCATTTTTCATTTTACCTTGTTTGTTTTTCTTCATTTTTGTTTACTTCACAGACAAAGATAGAGGAAGGAGCATATGCAGTCTATTTGTTTTCTGTATTAAAGCAAAGTATTCTCTTTTCATTTTTCGCTTTGTTTTTCTTTAGTCTTCGAGAGTATGTAGCCTATGCCTCTCTAAGCCTTCCTATAACGCAAGGCTTAAAAATAATTCCTATTCCTGCTGTCCATCTTTTTAATGGTTCTTTTCTGTGGTCTTCTACGGCATTTGCCCTAGTACTTATGGCTATCATCCTCATCGTTGTTTCTGCTTTTCAAAAGAAAAAAGCAAAAGGATAATATATGACCTTATTATTTTTCTTTATATTTTCTTCTGCATTATTTAACTACGGTATAGGTTTACAGTCCTTCTTGCTTAAAGAATATAATTTAAAACGCTATTTACTCTGTTTTCTACAGGTTCTCATCGAGCTTTTCCTATCGTTGGCAGTCTCATGGTTTTTTATTCGCCATATACTTCTTCCCATTCAGTTAACCGAACTTTTTCCCCTCATTGTTTTTCTTGTTTTTTATCTTTTTCATACCCTCATTTCTTTTTTAGTAGAAACCATAGACCTCGAAGCCTCTAATGAAATATTTCTACCTGTTTTAATACTTATAATGAGTTTTTTACATAGTATGAATTTTTCAAAAGCACTTATTATAAGCCTCGCTTGTCATCTAAGTTATTTTTTAGCCATTCCTATTCTCTATGCAATTAGACTACGTATAGACCAAGCACATCCACTTCCTGCTTTTAAAACAGGTGCCCTCGTGCTTATAAGCCTCGCTGTTATTATGATTTCATTATATGCTTTTGATTTAAGTGTTTTCTTTCAAGGGGTATTTTAATGCTGATTGGACTTTTATTTTTAACGCTCTTTTTTCTTGTTTTTATAGCGCTTATATTTTATTTATCTTATTTTTTAAAAATACACTTACCAGCTAATGAAAGCAAACTTATTTTTGATTTT